>NZ_JASCQQ010000034.1:0-139585 GCF_030012485.1 Halomonas rhizosphaerae | reverse complement strand
CCGATCATCTTGCGCAGCACGTAGTGGAGGATGCCGCCGTGGCGGTAGTACTCCAGCTCGTTGGCGGTATCGATGCGGCACAGCGCCTCGAGCGTCTTCTCGCCCTTGTCGGAGGCGATGGTCACCTTGACCTTGCCGCCCGGGGTGAGCTCACCGAGCCCCTCGATGGAGACCGTCTCGTCGCCGGTCAGGCACAGCGTCTTGCGGCTCTCGCCTTCCGGGAACTGCAGCGGGACCACGCCCATGCCGATCAGGTTGGAGCGGTGGATGCGCTCATAGGACTCGGCCAGTACCGCTCGCACGCCGAGCAGGCGGGTGCCCTTGGCGGCCCAGTCGCGGGAGGAGCCCGTGCCGTACTCCTTGCCGGCGATCACCACCAGCGGCGTCCCCTCCTGCTGGTACGTCATGGCGGCGTCGTAGATCGCCATCTGCTCACCGGAGGGCACATGGCGGGTCTCGCCGCCGACCACGCCATCGAGCATCTCGTTCCTGATGCGCACGTTGGCGAAGGTGCCGCGCATCATCACCTCGTGGTTGCCGCGACGCGACCCGTAGGAGTTGAAGTCCACCGGCTTCACGCCCCGCTCCTGAAGGTAGCGCCCGGCGGGGCTGTCGGGCTTGATGGCGCCGGCCGGCGAGATATGGTCGGTGGTCACGGAATCGCCCAGCATGGCGAGTACCCGGGCGTCCTTGACGTCCTCGATGGCGGGAGGCGTGCGTCCCATGCCCTCGAAGAAGGGGGGATGCTGGATGTAGGTGGAGTCCTTTGACCACTGGTAGACCTTGCTCTGCGGCACCTCGATGGCCTGCCAGACCTCGTCGCCGTCGAACACCTCGGCATACTGCTTGCGGAACATGGCGGTGTTGACCTGCTCCACGGCCTCGGCGATCTCCGCCTGGCTGGGCCAGAGGTCCCTGAGATAAACCGGCTTGCCGTGATGGTCGATGCCCAGGGGATCACGGGTCAGGTCGAGCTGGACGTTGCCGGCCAGGGCATAGGCCACCACCAGCGGCGGCGAGGCCAGCCAGTTGGTCTTGACCAGCGGGTGCACCCGGCCCTCGAAGTTGCGGTTGCCGGAGAGCACCGAGGCCACGGTCAGGTCGCCCTCCTCGATGGCCTCCTCGATGGGGCCCGCCAGGGGGCCGGAGTTGCCGATGCAGGTGGTGCAGCCATAGCCCACCAGGTTGAAGCCCAGGGCATTCAGGTCATCCTGCACACCGCCGGCGACCAGGTAGTCGGTGACCACCTTGGACCCCGGTGCCAGGGAGGTCTTCACCCAGGGCTTGGTGTGCAGGCCCTTCTCGCGGGCCTTCCGGGCCAGCAGGCCGGCGGCCATCATCACGCTGGGGTTGGAGGTGTTGGTGCAGGAGGTGATGGCGGCGATCACCACGGCCCCCGGATTCAGCCGGAAGGCCTCGCCGTCGAGGTCCACGTCCTTGCTGTCATGGTGTTCGTAGCTCTCCTCGACGCCCACGGCAGTCTGGCCGCCCTCGGACATCAGCTTGCCCTTCTCGGTGGTGGAGAGCGGCTTGCCGTCGTCCTCCATGACCTTGGCGAAGACCGACTTCATGTCCTTGAGCGCCACCCGGTCCTGGGGCCGCTTGGGGCCCGCCAGGCTGGCCTCGACCTCGGTCATGTCCAGCGCCAGGGTGTCGCTGAAGACCGGCTCGTCGCCGGGCTCGCGCCACAGCCCCTGGGCCTTGCTGTAGGCCTCCACCAGTGCCAGCTGGGCGTCCTCGCGGCCGGTGAGGCGCATGTAGGTCAGCGTCTCGTCGTCCACCGGGAAGAAGCCGCAGGTGGCGCCGTACTCCGGGGCCATGTTGGCGATGGTGGCGCGGTCGGCCAGCGGCAGGTCCTTGAGGCCATCGCCATAGAACTCGACGAACTTGCCCACCACGCCGTGATTGCGCAGCATCTGGGTCACCGTCAGCACCAGGTCGGTGGCGGTGATGCCCTCGCGCAGCTTGCCGGTGAGCTTGAAGCCCACTACCTCGGGAATCAGCATGGAGACCGGCTGGCCCAGCATGGCGGCTTCGGCCTCGATGCCGCCCACGCCCCAGCCGAGCACGCCCAGGCCGTTGATCATGGTGGTGTGGGAGTCGGTGCCCACCAGGGTATCCGGGTAGGCCAGCGTCCTGCCGTCCTGCTCTTTCGTCCAGACGGTCCTGCCCAGGTACTCGAGGTTGACCTGGTGGCAGATGCCGGTGCCGGGCGGCACCACGCGGAAGTTGTCGAAGGCCTGCTGGCCCCAGCGCAGGAACTCGTAGCGCTCGTGGTTGCGTTCCATCTCGATGGCCACGTTGTCCTTGAACGCCGTGGGGTTGCCGAACTTGTCGACCATCACCGAGTGGTCGATGACCAGGTCCACCGGCGACAGCGGGTTGATGCGGGCCGGATCCTCGCCGAGGGATTCCACCGCGGCGCGCATGGAGGCCAGGTCGACGACCCCGGGCACGCCGGTGAAGTCCTGCATCAGCACCCGCGCCGGGCGATAGCCGATCTCGCGGTCGGAGTGTCCCTGTTGCTGCCAGTCGACCAGCGCCTGCATGTCCTCGCGGGAGACGCTCTCGTCATCGGCGAAGCGCAGCTGGTTCTCCAGCAGGATCTTCAGGGTCTTGGGCAGGCGGTCGATGTTGCCCAGTGCGTCGGCGGCCTTCGCCAGGCTGTGGTAGTGGTAGGTCGTGCCGCCGGCGTCCAGCGTCTGCAGGGTATCCGGTGTGGACTCGTTGCTCATGTTGTCTCCTTTCGTTGCGCGGGCCGATGTCGCTAATAGTCCTCGGCCCGCGGTGGACGTTCATGACAGGACTGCTTCAACCGAACAGCCAGGGATCGATCAATCCGCTCGGATAGGTCAAGGTCAGGAACTCGGCCATGCCAACCAGAAAAGCTGTGACCCCAAGCGCCATGACAGCTGCCACCCAAGGCTTGAGTCGCGCAATGGTCAGCAGGAAAACGAAGCAGAACAGCGTCGCCACAGTGATAAAGCCCAGTAGCAACATGGCACCTACCAAGGTAAAGAAGCCCACCAGCCAGAGGCCTTGCAGACCGATAGTCTGATGCTCCCGACGGGGCCGGCGAATCACGCAGCGGACAATCTCAGCCAAACAGGAAAGGGCCAAGATCGCGATGGCCAGCCGCGGCATGATGCCACCAATCAAGGTCAGGCCGGCGACATCCGCCCAGGCGACGACCGCGGTACCCAGCAGTGCGGCGAAGAGCACCACATCGATGACGCCCAGGGTAGGGGGGTCGGCCTTTTGGGTGGCTGCCGCGCCCACGGAGACGGCTTCCCGGCGCTTGCGCCACGCGGAAGTAATCATGGGAATGAACATGGCGCCGAGGATCAGAGCACCGATGATCATCACGCCGGGGCGCATGAAGGCGTCCGTACCCTGGAACTGCACCGCCTGATAGAAGTACCCCTCCGCTCCCGGAGCCAGAACAAAACCGATCAGGAAGGCAGGGCGCGACCAATTCGCCTGCTTGAACAGGACGCCTAAGACGCCGACTGCCCCTAGGGCGAGCAGGTCACCCGTGGAACGCGTGGCCTGGAAGGCGGCGAACATGATCAGCACCGTGATCAAAGGTGCCAGCGTGGCGAAGGGGACCCGGGTCAGGCCGGCCACCGGACGAGCCAGCACCAAACAGAGCGCGGCCCCCAGGATATTGGCTAGGGCCAGCGACCAGATAATGGTGTAGGTCAGGTCGAGGTGAGTCTCGATCATGCCAACACCGGGCTGCAGCCCAAGCAATAACAAGCCACCCAGGAACACCGCGGCCGTGCCCGAGCCGGGCACGCCGAACAACAGGGTCGGGACCATGGCGCCACAGGCGCAGGCATTGTTGGCGGATTCAGGGGCGATCACCCCGCGGATATCCCCCTTGCCAAATTCGGACTTGTCCTTGGCACTTTGCACCGCGTGGCCATAAGTGAGCCAGTCGACCACCGAGCCGGCCAGTCCAGGGATGGTGCCAATCAGGCTTCCGATGGCAGCACAGCGCGCGACGAGGCCACGTTGTTCACGGACATCGCTGATGCCTTTACGCCAGCCTTCACCCAGCCTGCAAGGCTCTTCGGCGATGGCCCCTCGCTTGACCAGAAGATCGATAATCTCCGGGAGTGCGAAGATCCCTAGACCCACCACTACCAACGGCAGTCCATCGTAGAGATAGTCGAGTCCGAAATTCATGCGGAACTCGCCGGTGGCCGGCGCCATGCCGATGGCACCTACCAACAGGCCCAGGCCACAGGCAGCCAGTCCCTTGAAGAGGTCGCGCCCGGAGAGCACAGCCACCATCGACAGGCCGAGCAGGGTGAGCATGAATAGCTCAGAAGAAGAGAACGACAGCACCAGCGGACGGGCGATCAGGATGAAGCCGGTCAGCACAATGGCACCGATGAGGCCCCCGATCATCGAGGACAGGAAAGCGCTGGATAGCGCGCGTGCCGCCTGGCCGCGCTTGGCCAGCGAGAAGCCATCGATGACGGTCGCCTGGGAAGCGCTGGAGCCGGGTATACCCAACAGCACCGAGGCAAAGGTATCGCCGGTGGGAATCACGGCAACCAGGCCCATCAGCATGCCAAGGGCGACGGTCGGTTCCATGCCATAGAGGAAGGGCAGCAGCAGCGACATCCCTGCGATGCCCCCGAGGCCGGGAATGATGCCGACAACGAGGCCGACTAGCACGCCCAGCACCATGAAAAGCAGATGGGACAAGGTAAAAAGCTGTCCCAGACTGGAGAGAAAAATATCGAGCATGGCGTCTGGCTCTTATATTGTGTGATCAGGAGGAGCCGGGGCTGCCGGCCCCCAAGAGGCCGGCACATCCCTCTGCGCGTTAGATCTTGGCGCCGTGCTCCGACTGCAGCCAATCGGCCAGCCAGTCGCGGGTGGCGTCATCGATGGACATGGCATCATCAAGGTGGCGCTGGGCAGCATCGCCTACAACCGGCGTGTACGGCCCCAGTTGGGCGGCTGCCGCCTCCTTAAAGTCTTCGGTGCCCACGAAGTCCCGGACTGTCTGACGATAGGTATCGATCAGGGCTTGCGGGGTGTCCTTGGGGACCATAATCAGCTTCTGCAGGGAATAGCCGGAGGCAAAGAACTTGCGGAACGCCTCGTAAGCATTACCCGACGGTGCCTCGCCATGCCGAGCCTGATAGACCTCATTGAAGGTAGGCAGCTCAGGGAAAGCCGGGTCGCGGACAATCTTTCCTTCTTCGTTCAGCGCCCCAAGCGAGAAGAGAGGCACCGCCTTGCCAGCTTCCACCAGCGGCTCAACGTTGCTTAGATAAGCGGAAGTGGTCTGGAAGTCGATATCGGCTTCACCACGCTCGAATGCCAGGCGACCCTCACCCCGACTACGCATGCCGAAGACGGCCTGCACGTCGGCACCCAGCATGTCCAGGGCGATCAAGACCGGTAACTCAAGGCCAGTGGGGTTCTGAGCTGCCAGTTTGACCGGCTGTTGCAGCAGGGCGTCCAGCGCAGTCTCGGCTGTCTCCCCGAGGCTGGGTTGGGCATAGACCACTCCACCGGTCGGCGTGGCCAGGATGGGCGTCCAATCGCTGTAGTCGTAGCGGACGCGAGGATCGTCGAGCATGGCCGGATACTGGGTCGAGGCCGAGGTTCCTAACCAGTCGCTACCATCCGACTTGGCACGCACGGCGAACAGATTTGCACCATTGATGGAGCCGCCACCCGGCACGTTATCGATCATGATGGTCGGCTCTCCCGGCAGAGACTCGCTGAGCCAGGGAGAGAAGAAACGAGCCCAGACATCCGTACCACCGCCGACACCAAATGGGATGGTCCATTTGATGTTACCGGGCACCTCGGCGTCTTGAGCCTGCGCAGAAGTCGTCAGGCTCAGTCCGGAGATCGCAATCCCAAGCAACACGGCTTTATTGAGCCGTCCGAGCGAAAAGGAAGAAGTTGCAGTCATCTTGATCATCATGGCATTACTCCTAGCTTGTTAGCGTTGTCATAGTTGATGATGGGAATCCCAGCAGATATGAAAAATTCAGCTGCCTTATGATGCCAGCAAATCCTGACTGGGAGCAGAAGGAAGTGAGTAGAAGATGGTCCCACTCATAATCTTCCTGGCGGTGCGGATGAGGGAAACACGGGCAATATCGCAGGGATTCCCGTTGCGGTGCTCGACATCCAGGTCGATGAATCCAGAGGGGTGTTCCAGCCTTATCTGCGACAGCTGACCATCGGCCTCCAATTTTCCTGCCTCAAGCGCGATTCGGTTTGCCACTGTTCCAGAGACACTGACGGCCGTGGCGACTGCGATAGCGCCCGTAACGGCAATAGCCTTATGACAGCGGTGAGGCACGAAGTAGCGGGTACACAGCGTAGCGGTATCGCTAGCCGGTGCTGACACCAACACGGGCTTGGGCAAGACACTCTGACTGACGTCCCCCAGCCCCATTCGACGCCCGGCCTGGCGACGAATCAGCTCCAGCCGCTTAAGCATGGCGGGATGATCGTCCAACTCAGAGGGGGATTCCCGGCCGCTCAGACCCAGATCGGCCGCGTTGACCATCATGATGGGGGTGGCGGCATCGAGGCAGGTGACCTCGATGCCATCGATCGTGTCGGTGGCTTTCCCGGTCGGCAAGAGCACGCCGGTCTTGGTCCCGACGATATCGAGGAAGCTGAGCTGAATGCCGGCGGCATGCCCTGGCACGCCGCTGATGGACGTATCACCCTCGTAGGAAACTTGGCGCCCTGGCGTCGGCACGCGACATTCGATCAGGCGCTGGGTATTGAGATTGCGAACGCGCACGACGGTGGTCCCTTCCTGAGGCTCCACCAGCCCCGTCTCAAGTGCATAAGGCCCCACAGCGGAAAGCATGTTGCCGCAGTTCGGATTGAAGTCGACGCGCCGGTTGAGCACATCGACCTGGGCAAACAGGTAGTCGACATCCGCCTCGGGATGGGAGGAGTGCTCCACGATGGCTACTTTGCTAGTCAGCGGATCCCCTCCCCCGATGCCATCGATCTGGAGAGCATGGCCCGATCCCATGAGATTTAGCAGGATCTCGGCTTGCGCTTCCTGGCTGTCGGGAAGGTCTCTCATGCGCAGAACGGGGCCTCGGGAGGTGCCGCCGCGCATGATCATGCAGGGAATGCTGTTCATCATCGTCATGCCATATCGCGTTTCAAAGTTGTGATATGAGCATGTCAGGGGGTGTTTAATGCTTCAAATGCAAATAAAGGTGCTGATCAATGTGATAATCGCATTAATGTGCTATGATTATTAATCTCCACTACTCCATGCAAGAGTGAGGATATGCAACATCGGCTAGAATTTCTTGATCTGCAAGCCTTTATTCAGGTCGCAGAGCTGGGCTCCTTCCATGAGGCTGCGCAACGTCTGCACCTCTCTCAGCCAGCGCTTTCTCGCCGCATTCAGAAGCTCGAGGAACTCCTAGAGATCGAGCTGCTGGAACGAACCACTCGGCGTACCCGGCTGACCCCCATTGGCACGGACTTCCTTCCCAGAGCGAGACGCATGATCGAGGAGTACGAATCGTCGATCCTGGGGATCCGTGAATTGGCCACGCACCAGAAGGGCACGGTCACCATTGCCTGTATCCCCACTGCGGCCTTCTATTTCCTGCCTAGCGTGATCCGCGGGTTCAGCGAGGCATGGCCGGGGATCCGCATCAGGATCCTCGATGTGAGCGCCAAGGAAGGTTTGGAAAAGGTGATCAGCGGCGAGGCCGACTTCGGCATCAATATGTTCAGTGCACAGAGTCCGGAAGTCTCCTTTACACCACTATTGCGAGACCCCTTTGTCCTGGCGCTACGTTCCGACCATCCTTTGGCGGATAAAGGCCGAATCGTATGGTCAGACCTCGAACAGGTCAGGTTGATCACCGTGAGTCGAGACAGTGGCAACCGGATGCTGTTGGACAACACCCTCTCGGCAGAGGGTATTCGGCTGAATAGCTTCTACGAAGTGCAGCACCTTTCCACTTCGCTTGGTCTTGTTGAGTCTGGTCTTGGAGTGGCAATTCTTCCCAAGATGACAATGCCTGGCCCTGACCATGACACTCTCTGCTCACGGGAACTACCCGAGCCTTGCATTCAGCGCACTATCGGCCTGGTGAGAAGTAATTCGCACAGTATATCCAGCACAGCCCAGCTGTTTATCGACATGCTCCTCGAACATTGGGGAAGCTCCATACACCCCTGAAATATCGACGATCTTAAATTGCACTGGCCGCTGTGTCTTCTGCCATATGACAATGGCTCTTGGCGATAGCCCCCCACCACTAGCTATATCACGAAAATACAGATCGGCCAGATCACAGGCCCGCAGCCTGCTATCTATTGCTAGATTAAATAGCAATAGATCATGCGTCTTCCCGGCAAGTTGTATCCGAACACGTATGGATAAAATGACTTCAAGTCGAACTGGTACTTTCTAACCGACCAGTTTGCCATTTTCCCATGGCTCACGGATTCCAGTTGTTAAAGCATTCATGGCATGATTCGCCACAGCTGTAGAGGAAAGGGAGACTCAGTCCATGCTTGACGTGTGTTTGATCCTGCCTGTAGTAGCAGGCGATCCGATCATTCCGCACCATACACGTACCTATAGTTCCTAGGCCTAGATTTACCTGAACCTCGCCAACTACAAGCATATACGGCATGAATAATATGGTTATGGTCCTCCTAAGCCATGGACCGGGATCAGCGCCGCCGCCGGCATCACCTGGGCCAGCGCCATGATCATGAGCACCCCGCCCCCGACACCCACCGCGTCGGTGAAGGCCGAGGTGAGCACCGACAGCAGCACCAGCAACAGGTTGATCGACCCGACAGCGGCGACAGGCTCTCCAGCAGCATCGACATCTCAAGGGTCACGAGGGGAGGCCGCCGGCGCGGAAAGGCTCAGGCTGGCTCGCCAGGAGCGGCGGGGTCCATCGGCAGCCGCGCGATCAGCGCGCTCACCCCGGCGGTCACGCTCGCCACGGTCTTCTCGTCGTAGAGGCGTCCCTTGCGCTTCTTCAGGCCCTGCTCATAGAGCCTGACGTGCTCGGTGGGCGTCACGCCGGCATTGGCCAGGCAGTGGTGGGCGCAGTGCATCTGGCAGCCGTCGATGGCCACGATGGGCCGGCCGGAGCGGGCGGTGCGCACCAGGCCGGGCACGCCGCCGCCCACCCCGGCGATACAGGACATCTCCGCCTCGCCGCCATGGTCCAGGCGCAGGGCGACCTGGTTGGCGAGCTGGGCCACGTCGGAGCAGCCCGAGCAGGAGTAGACCAGGGGACGGGGGGTGTTGCGGGGTCGGGACATGGGGCCTCCCAGGGATTGCGGCACGACGCTCAGTCGTCGCTCAGCATGAGGTCACGCAGCTTCTGTTCGTCGAGCACCACCAGGCGCTGGCGGTCGATGTTGATGACCCCCTCCTCGCGCAGCCTGGCCAGCAGGCGCGACAGGGTCTCCGGCGTCATGGCCAGCTGGGCAGCCAGCCAGCGCTTGGGAATGGTCAGCCGTACCACCCGGGGGCCCCTGGCGCGGCCCGTCGGCAGCTGACGCAGGATATAGCTGACCAGGCGCGCCATGGCGTCGGCCTGGGTCAGCAGCGCCATGTCCTCGAGGCGCTCGGTGAGCTCCAGGGCCAGGCGACTCATGAACTCGGCCCGGCAGGCGGGGTGGCGGTCCATGAGCTCACGACAGCGCGCCGCGGGAATGGCCAGCACATGGGTGCGGCGCAGGGCCTCGGCGGAGTAGAGATAGACCCCGGCGCTGGCCACCATGCTCAGCTCGCCGAGGGTGCCGCCGCGCTCCACGCAGCGGATGGTCGCCAGCCGACCATCGCCGGCGCTGCGTACCAGGCGCACCGCCCCGCTGATCACCACGTAGAGCCACTTGGCCGGCGCATCCTGGCGGAACAGCCACTCGCGGGTCTTGAGGGTGCGCACCTCGGTGTCCTCCAGCAGGGCCTCGAGCTGGTCCTCGTCGAGGTCGCCCAGCCAGGGCACCCCACGCACCAGTTCGCGCAGCTGTCGGGGCCGGAACAGCAGCTCAGTCGAGGAACTGGGTACCGGGGCAGTATCCGTAGACATGGCCTTCCTCCACGTGGGTATCGGCATCGATGATCAGGTAGCCATGGGCCTGGCTGGCGGCCCCGAGCATATGCGAGCCCTGCCCGCCGGCCAGGCGTGCCACGGGGGCACCACCGGTCCAGTCCAGCACCACCCTCAACAGCTCGCGCCGGCCTCTTGGAGCCCGCCGGGAGAAGCCGGCGGTGACCGGGAAGCGCTGCAGCGGCGGCGGGGTGCGCCCCTGGCGCCCCTGCACGAAGGGCAGCGCCAGCCACTGCCAGCCCACCAGCGAGGCCACCGGGTTGCCGGGCAGGCCGATCAGCGGGGTGCCGTCGCTTAGCGAGGGACCGAGCCAGCCGAGGGCGAACGGCTTGCCGGGCTTGATCGCCACGCCGTGGAAGGTGATGCCGCCCAGGCGCTCCAGCACCGGACGGACATGGTCCTCCTCCCCCACCGAGACCCCGCCCGTACACACTACCAGATCGGCCTGTTCGCGCGCCCGGGCAAGACATTGACCCAGGTCAGCGGCGGTGTCGGCAACCACGCCCAGGTCGAGGACCTCGCAGCCCTGCTGGGCGAGCAAGGCACGCAGCATGGCCCCATTGCTGTTGTAGACCTGGCCGGGCACCCAGGCCTGGCCGGGCTCGATCAGCTCGTCACCGGTACTGACCAGGGCCACACGGACCCGCCGGCGCACCGTCACGGCATCGATGCCCTGGCTGGCCATCAGCGCGATGGCCGCGGCATTCAGCCGCGTCCCCGCGACCAGCACCACGTCACCGGCGCGACTCTCCTCGCCGCGGCGACGGATGTTGGCGCCCGCGGCCAGCTCACCCTCGACGTGCACCCGCCCCGCGGCGTCCAGGCTCACCCTCTCCTGGGGCACCACGGCGTTCGCGCCCAGCGGCACCGGGGCGCCAGTGAAGATGCGGGCGCAGCCCCCCTCGGGCAGGTGCATCACGCCGGCACCGGCCGGCACGCGCAGCGTCACCGGCAGGCCGGAAGGATCGGCGGCGAGCTCGCCGCGACGCAGGGCATAGCCGTCCATGGCGCTGTTGTCGACCCCGGGCAGGTCGAGGCCGGCCCGTGCATCCTCGGCCAGCACCCGACCGGCGGCATCGGCCAGGGCGACCCGCTCGCAGCCGGCCACCGCCACACCGGACGCCAGCATCAGGGCGCGGGCGTCGAAGAGGTCCAGCAGGCCGGGCGTGACGACCTCCGCGCAGCCGCAGTTCATGCCCCGGCCCCTTCCGCCATGTCCTCGTCGGCGCTCGCCTGCCGGGACGCACAGTGCCTCGCCTCCGGCAGCACCATGGCGACGAAGTTGCAGGGCCTCGTGCGGGCGTCGAGCTGGGCGGCCAGGATGCCATCCCAGGCAGTGGCGCACGCCTTGGGCGAGCCGGGCATGGCGAACACCAGGGTACGATCGATCAGCCCGGCCACCGCCCGGGACTGGATGGTGGAGGTGCCGATAGTCTCCAGGGAGAGCTGGCGGAACAGTTCACTGTAGCCATCGACCGCCTTGTCGAACAGCGGCGCGAGCGCCTCGGGGGTGGTGTCTCGAGGTGTGAAGCCGGTGCCGCCGTTGACCAGGATCACCTGGATGTCCTGGCGCACCACCCAGGCCGAGACCACCGCGCGGATCCGGTAGACGTCGTCGGGCACGATGCGTCGCTCCACCAGCGCATGGCCGGCCTCGGTGAGTCGTTCGCCGAGCAGGTCGCCACTGCCGTCGTCATCGAAACCGCGGGTGTCGGAGACGGTCAGCACGGCGAGGCCGAGCGGGGCGAAGGGAGTATCGGCATGAACATGAGCCATGGGGGGCCTCCTCGCCGCCCGCGGCGCGAGCGGCGTCATGGAAAGGAGAGTCGGAAACGTCGAGGGGGCCAGGCCGGCCCCCACTCATTTGGCTACTGCATCAGGGCACTGGCGCTGTCATCGTCGAGGCTAATGCCCTCGACGCCAATCTCGGCCTCCAGCGCCAGCAGGTAGTGGCGCAGGGCCCGGCGGGTGGCCTGCTCGCGCAGGCTGTGGCGGACATGCTCGGCCACCTGCTCATAGGGCAGCTCGCGCCCCTCGACGCGCGCCTCGATGCTGACGACATGCCAGCCGTAGCGCGAGGCCAGCGGTCGGTCATGGAGCCCCTCGGGCAGGTGCTGCAGGGCGCGGTCCAGCTCGGCCACGGTCTGGCCGGGGGCCAGCCAGCCCAGGTCGCCGCCCTCCTCCTTCGAGGGGCAGGCGGAGTGGCGCTGGGCGAACTCGGTGAAGCGCTCGGGTACTGCCTGCAGCTCGCGGACCAGCTTCTCGCCCAGGCGATAGCCGGCGTCGCGGGCCGGGGCGTCGTCCGGCGCCGCGGCCAGCAGCACGTGGCGCACCCGCAGGCGGGTGGGTTCGCTGAAGCGCTCGGGATGGGCGGCGTGGAAGCGGCGGCAGTCCTCCTCGGCGGGCTCGGGCACGTCCAGCTCCCGCTCCAGCAGCTCGGCGATGGCGGCATCCGCCTCGTCGACCGCCTCGCCGGCGGCCTCGGCCATTCCCAGGGCCGCCGCCCGTTGGCGCAGCAACTCGCGTACCACCAGGGCGCGGGCCGCCTTGAGCTGGGCGGTGCCGGCGCTGTCTGCCGGGTGGAACTGCATCTCCTCGGCGATGGCTGCCTCCTCGATGGTGGCCTCGCCGACCCGGACGGGAGGGGGGCTCGCGCCCCCCGGGATCATCTCGATATCGATCTTCTGCATGGTGATAACTCCTCAGCCCCGCTTGCGAACCAGCTGGTAGCGGCGCGTCACGTAGCCGAAGGGCACGCTCCACACATGCACCAGGCGCGAGAACGGGAACAGCAGGATGATGGTCAGGCCGACGAAGATATGGAGCTTGTAGATCCAGGAGACCTCGGCCATGTAGTCGGCCGCACCGCCGCTGAAGAAGACGATGGACTGCGCCCAGCTGGAGAGCGTCAGCATCATCTCGCCGTCCAGGTGGCCCAGGGAGAAGATCACGGTGATCATCCCCAGCGCCGCCTGGAAGACGATCAGCCCGAGGATGACGGTATCCATGATGCTCGACGAGGCCTTCACGCGCGGGTTGGTCAGGCGACGGTAGAGCAGCATGGCGCCCCCCACCACGCAGAGGATGCCGGCGATGCCACCCACCACGATCGCCAGCAGCTGCTTGGTGCCGGCATGCAGGAAGGGCGCATAGACCCAGTGCGGCGTCAGCATGCCGAACAGGTGCCCGAAGAAGATCACGATGATGCCGATATGGAAGAGGTTGCTGGCCAGGCGCATGTTCTTCGACGAGAGCATCTGGCTCGAACCGGTCTTCCAGGTGTACTGGCCATGGTCGAAGCGCAGCAGGCTGCCGACCAGGAACACCGTGCCGGCCAGATACGGGTAGTAGCCATAGATCAGGTGTTGCAGGTATTCGCCAAACATGACGGTTCTCCTTTAGCGATCGGTCATGGCGCGGTCGGTCGAACCGCTGCTGGGCATGATCCTGACGGGGTCGCTGGGCACGGCCTGCTTGCGCTCGGCGAGTCGGCGACCCTCGGCGGACTGCAGGGCGCAGTCCTCGTCGGAGGCGGCACTGAAGCGCACGGCCTCTTCCTCCCAGACCTCGTCCAGCGCCTCCGGGGTGTCATCGGGCGCCTCGTCCTTCACCGTCTCGCGGTGGGCATCGACGTCCCCCTCGGCGCCGATCAGTGCCAGCAGCGCCAGCGGCACCAGGGCATGGTCGGCGTCGCGCTCGTCCAGTCGGGCGGCGAGCAGCGCCAGGATATGGCGGATCTCGCCCAGCCAGCGGCCGATCTCGGCCTCCGGGCGGGTCGAGAGGTACTCCAGGAACAGCGGCAGGTAGTCGGGCAGCTCGCGGGCATCGAGCTCGAAGCCCGCGGCGCTGTACTCGGCCATCAGGTCGACCATGGCCTGGCCACGATCGCGGGACTCGCCGTGGACGTGTTCGAAGAGCAGCAGCGAAGTGCTGCGCCCCTTGTCGAACAGCGCCACGTACTCGGCCTGCAGCTCCATCAGGTCGGCATCCAGCAGGCGCTGGCACCAGTCCATCAGGCGGGTGCGCAGCGCCGCCTCCCAGCGGCGCTCGGCGTCGAGGAGCTCGATCATCTCCGGCGCGGCGGCCTGGAGCTCCGCGGAGGGGTAGTCGAGCAGCCGGGCCAGCACGCGCAGGCTCAGCATGTCCGGTTCCGCCACGGGGTATTGCATTGCAGCCTCAGCCATGACGCACCTCCTCGCTCCGGGTCTTGTCCTGTGCAGCAGGGTCGAAGGTCTCGGCCGGCTGGACCAGGGTGGTGGTGGTCTTGCGGCCCCCGAACAGGCTCTGACTGCTGTCACCGTGGCAGCCGTCACCGAAGGTGAAGCCGCAGCCGCCACGCTCCGGGAAGGCCTCGGTGGCCATCTCGCGGTGGCTGGTGGGGATCACGAAGCGATCCTCGTAGTTGGCGATGGCCAGATACCGGTACATGGACTCCACCTGGGCCTCGGTGAGGCCCACGCTCTCCAGTACCTCGGTCTCGGCCTTGCCCTCGACGTGCTTGCCGCGCATGTATAGGCGCATGGCCATCAGGCGCTTGAGCGCAAGTACCACGGGCTCCTCCTCGCCGGCGGTGAGCATGTTGGCCAGGTACTTGACCGGGATGCGCAGCGACTCGATCTTCGGCATCACGCCGTCGAACTCGACGTTGCCGGCCTCGGCGGCGGACTGGATCGGTGACAGCGGCGGCACGTACCAGACCATCGGCAGGGTGCGATACTCCGGGTGCAGCGGCAGCGCCAGGCCCCAGTCCATGGCCAGCTTGTAGACCGGCGAGGCCTGGGCGGCGGCGATCACGTTGTCGGTGATGCCGTCCTTCTTCGCCTGGGCGATGACTTCCGGGTCGTTGGGGTCCAGGAAGATCTCGCACTGGCGATGGTAGAGGTCACGCTCGTCCGGCGAGCTGGCGACCTCCTCGATGCGGTCGGCATCGTAGAGCAGCACGCCGAGGTAGCGGATCCGGCCCACGCAGGTCTCGGAGCAGACGGTCGGCTGGCCGGCCTCGATGCGCGGATAGCAGAAGATGCACTTCTCGGACTTACCGGTCTTCCAGTTGTAGTAGATCTTCTTGTAGGGGCAGCCGGAGATGCACATCCGCCAGCCGCGGCACTTGTCCTGGTCGATCAGGACGATGCCGTCCTCCTCGCGCTTGTAGATCGCGCCACTCGGGCACGATGCCACGCAGGTCGGATTGAGGCAGTGCTCGCACAGGCGCGGCAGGTACATCATGAAGGTGTTCTCGAACTGGCCGTAGATGTCGGCCTGGATCTTCTCGAAGTTCGCGTCCTTGCGGCGCTTGGCGAACTCGGTGCCGAGGATCTCCTCCCAGTTCGGGCCCCATTCGATCTTGTTCATGCGTTCGCCGGAGATCAGTGAACGCGGCCGCGCGGTGGGCTGGTGCTCGCCCTGCTTGGCGGTGTGCAGGTGCTGGTAGTCGAAGGTGAACGGCTCGTAGTAGTCGTCGATCTCCGGCAAGTCGGGGTTGGCGAAGATGTTCGCCAGCACCCGCCACTTGCCGCCGATGCGCGGCTCGATGCGGCCATCCTTGCGGCGCAGCCAGCCGCCCTTCCACTTGTGCTGGTTCTCCCACTCCTTGGGATAGCCGATGCCGGGCTTGGTCTCGACGTTGTTGAACCAGGCGTACTCCACGCCCTCGCGGCTGGTCCAGACGTTCTTGCAGGTCACCGAGCAGGTGTGGCAGCCGATGCACTTGTCGAGGTTGAGGACCATGCCTACCTGGGAACGAATCTTCATTTCACGGCCTCCTGCTCGTAGTCATTGCCTTCGCCATCCAGCCAGTCGATCTTCTTCATCTTGCGCACGATGACGAACTCGTCGCGGTTGGAGCCGACGGTGCCGTAGTAGTTGAAGCTGTAGGACAGCTGGGCGTAGCCGCCGATCATGTGGGTCGGCTTGGGACACACGCGCGTCACCGAGTTGTGGATACCGCCCCTGGTACCGGTGATCTCGGAGCCCGGCATGTTCAGGATCCGCTCCTGGGCGTGATACATCATCGCCATGCCGTTCTTGACCCGCTGGCTGACCACCGCGCGGGCCGCGATGGCGCCGTTGGCGTTGTACAGCTCGATCCAGTCGTTGTCCTCGACGCCGATGGATTTCGCATCGTCCTCTGACATCCAGACGATGGGGCCGCCCCGTGACAGGGTCTGCATCAGCAGGTTGTCGCTGTAGGTGGAGTGGATGCCCCACTTCTGGTGCGGGGTGATCCAGTTCAGGGCGATCTCCGGGTTGCCGTTGCTCTTGGTCTCGGCCAGGCTGACCGCCGCCTTGGTGTCGATGGGCGGACGGTAGACCAGCAGGCTCTCGCCGAAGGCGCGCATCCAGGGGTGGTCCTGGTAGAACTGCTGGCGGCCGCTGACGGTGCGCCACGGGATCAGCTCGTGGACGTTGGTGTAGCCGGCGTTGTAGGAGACGTGCTCGTCCTCGAGGCCGGACCAGGTCGGGCTGGAGATGATCTTGCGCGGCTGGGCGACGATGTCGCGGAAGCGGATCTTCTCCTCCTCCTTGGGATGCGCCAGGTGGGTATGGTCTCGCCCGGTGATCTTGGAGAGCGCGCCCCAGGCCTTTACCGCCACCTGGCCGTTGGTCTCCGGCGCCAGGGTCAGGATCATCTCGGCGGCGTCCACGGCGCTGTCGATCTGCGGGCGCCCCTTGTGCGGCCCGTCGAGCTTGCGGTGGTTGAGCTTGCCGAGCAGGTCCACCTCCTTCTCGGTGTTCCAGGCGATGCCCTTGCCGCCGTTGCCGATGCTCTCGAGCAGCGGGCCGATGGAGGTGAAGCGCTCATAGGTCTCGGGGTAGTTGCGCTTGACCTCGATCAGCGCCGGCATGGTCTTGCCGGGGATCGGCTCGCACTCGCCCTTCTTCCAGTCCTTGACCTCGACCTGGGCCAGCTCGGCGGGGGAGTCGTGCTGGTGCGGCAGGGTGACCAGGTCGGTCTCCTCGCCCAGGTGCCCCACGCAGACCTTCGAGAAGGCCTTGGCGATGCCCTTGTAGATGTCCCAGTCGCTGCGCGACTCCCAGGCCGGGTCCGTCGCCGCAGTCAGCGGGTGGATGAAGGGGTGCATGTCGGAGGTGTTGAGGTCGTCCTTCTCGTACCAGGTCGCCGTGGGCAGCACGATGTCCGAGTAGAGGCAGGTGGTGGACATGCGGAAGTCCAGGGTAACCAGCAGGTCGAGCTTGCCCTCGGGCGCCTCGTCATGCCACTTGACCTCCTCGGGCTTCTGGCCGCCGAACTCGCCCAGGTCCTTGCCCTGGATGCCGTGGCGGGTGCCCAGCAGGTACTTGAGCATGTACTCGTGGCCCTTGCCGGAGCTGCCCAGCAGGTTGGAGCGCCAGATGAACATGTTGCGCGGGAAGTTCTGGGGGTTGTCCGGATCCTCCGCGGCGAAGGCGAGCTTGCCGCTCTTGAGCTGGTCCACGGCGTAGTCGGCGGTCGACAGGCCGGCAGCCTTGGCGGCCTCGGCCAGGCGCAGCGGATTGGTGCCGAGCTGCGGCGCGGAGGGCAGCCAGCCCATGCGCTCGGAGCGCACGTTGAAGTCGATCAGGCTGCCGGGATAGTCCTCGGCCCTGGCCAGCGGCGAGAGGATCTCCTTGATCTCCAGCTTCTCGTAACGCCACTGGGAGGAGTGGTTGTAGAAGAAGGAGGTGGAGTTCATGTGGCGCGGCGGGCGCTGCCAGTCGAGGCCGAAGGCCAGGGGGGTCCAGCCGGTCTGCGGGCGCAGCTTCTCCTGGCCCACGTAGTGGGACCAGCCGCCGCCGCTCTGCCCAACGCAGCCGCACATGACCAGCATGTTGATCAGGCCGCGGTAGTTCATGTCCATGTGGTACCAGTGGTTCATGCCGGCACCGACGATGATCATGCTGCGCCCCTGGGTCTTGTCGGCGTTGTCGGCGAACTCGCGGGCGATGCGGGTGGCCTGCTCGGCGGGCACGCCGGTGATCTTCTCCTGCCAGGCCGGGGTGTAGGGCTTGACCTGGTCATAGGCAGTCGCGCCGTCGTCCTCGCCGAAGCCGCGGTCGATGCCGTAGTTGGCGCACATCAGGTCGAACACGGTCACCGCCAGCACGTCGCTGCCGTCGGCCTTCTTCAGGCGCTTGGCAGGCAGGCTGTGGAACAGCAGCTCGTCGCTGGCGCCGCCGCTCTTGACGTGGTCGAAGTGCTCGTGGGCGATACCGCCGAAGTAGGGGAAAGCGACCTTGGCCACCTCGTCATGCTGCTCGGCCAGGGTCAGCAGCGGCTTGATCTCGGTGCCTTCGGCATCCAGCGGCTCGAGGTTCCACTTGCCCACCTCGTCGCCGGTCTCGCCCCAGCGGAAGCCGATGGAACCGCGCGGCACCACCAGCTGGTCGCGGGTCTCGTCCCAGGCGACGGTCTTCCACTCCGGGTTGTTGCCCTGGCCCAGGCTCGCCTCGAAGTCGCTGGCGCGCATCTGGCGGCCCGGCGCGTAGCTGCCGTCCTCGCGGACCTCGAGCTCGACCAGGAAGGGCATGTCGCTGTAGCGGCGCACGTAGTCGGTGAAGTAGGCGCTGGGCTTGTCGAGGTGGAACTCCTTGAGGATGACGTGCCCCATGGCCATGGCCAGGGCGGCATCGGTGCCCTGCTTGGCGGAGAGCCACTCGTCGGTGAGCTTGGAGACCTCGGCGTAGTCCGGGGTGATGGAGACGGTCTTGGTGCCCTTGTAGCGCACCTCGGTGAAGAAGTGGGCATCCGGGGTACGGGTCTGCGGGACGTTGGAACCCCAGGCGATGATGTAGCCGGAGTTGTACCAGTCGGCGGACTCGGGCACGTCGGTCTGCTCGCCCCAGGTCATCGGCGAGGCCGGCGGCAGGTCGCAGTACCAGTCATAGAAGCTCATGCAGACGCCGCCGATCAGCGACAGGTAGCGGCTGCCTGCGGCGTAGCTGACCATGGACATGGCGGGGATCGGCGAGAAGCCGATGATGCGGTCCGGGCCGAACTGCTTGGCGGTGTAGACGTTGGAGGCGGCGATCAGCTCGTTGAGCTCGTTCCAGTCGGCGCGCACGAAGCCGCCCATGCCCCGGGCGCGCTTGTACTGCTTGGTCCGGGCCGGGTCCTCGACGATGGAGGCCCAGGCATCCACCGGGTCGCGCTTCGCCTCGAGCGCCTCGCGCCACAGCTTGAGCAGCGGCTTTCTGATCAGCGGGTGCTTGAGGCGGTTGGCGCTGTACATGTACCAGGAGTAGCTGGCGCCACGCGGGCAGCCCCGCGGCTCGTGGTTGGGCAGATCGGGCCGGGTGCGCGGGTAGTCGGTCTGCTGGGTCTCCCAGGTGACCAGGCCGTTCTTGACGTAGATCTTCCAGCTGCACGAACCGGTGCAGTTCACCCCGTGGGTGGACCGCACCACCTTGTCGTGCTGCCAGCGCTGCCGGTAGCCGTTCTCCCACTCGCGGGACTCCTGGCGGACCTCGCCGTGCTCGTTGGCGAAGGGCTCGCGGGCCTTGCGGAAGAAGTTCAGCCGATCGATGAAGTGACTCATGGTCGCTCTCCAGGCTCCTGAAAAGATGCGTGGCCACCCCGGGCCACTCGGACTGCCGCTCCCTCGCAGGGCTCAGGCAGCTTCCATGGGGGGGATTCTGGGGGATTGGAAGGCGGAATACTGCCCGGTTACCTCCATATACATGCCCCCTACCTCCAAGGGGATAGACGCCGGAAAAGGAAGGGTTAGGCCAGCGATATCAGCACGCACGGCGGGAGCCCAGGAGCCTGTCGGATTTGACCGATCGTGACGAGAGATTCGGATTTCGAGACAAGTTCATCGATCTGATGAGGCGAATAGCCCGCTATTTAACGAATCAGATCGAATGAAATTGGCCGAAAGACCGGATCTCGCAGTAGATCAGCGTTAAGTCCGACAGGCTCCTCTCGCATGGTCGGCCACCATCACCAGCATGCACGCCACCAGGGCGGCATAGAGGAACATGAAGCCCGCGGTATGCACTCCCAGCCACTCGCCGCCCACCACGAAGACCGGTGGCAGCAGGGCGGCGAAGAGCCCACCGAGGGTCAGCGCCAGGCCGCCCACCAGCGCCATGTCGCCGCCGTGATCGCGATGGATCAGCCGCATCAGGCTGCCCTGCCCCATCCCCATGGCGACGCCCATGGCCACCAGCAGCCCCAGGAAGACCCATAGCGGGGCCGCGTAGTGCAGCATCAATTCGCCATGAATGCCCTCGATACGCATCGAGAAGGGGGGGTAGGAGAGCAGGAAGAGACAGACCAGCACGAAGGCGCTGACCCACCAGCGCAGGCTGCGGAAGTCGCGCAGATCGGCCAGGGCGCCGCCGATCACCTGACCCGCCCCGACGGCGAGCGTGAAGGGCAGCGCCCAGAGCGCCGCCGCCTGCAGCGAGAGGCCATACCGGGCCGTCAGGTGACCGGGCAGCCACAGCGCCAGGGCCACGAAGGCGCCGAAGAAGAAGCTGTAGGTGATCGCCAACCGCCACAGCTGCCAGTCGGCAAGGCGGGAGACCAGGCGCACGGCTCGCCTCCTCGGTGACGCTCGAGCAGGCGGCGCCTCGTCATCCTCCGCCTCACCCACGGACGCGGGCGCGTCGCCGTCATCGGCGAACAGCCACAGCAGGGCCGCCACCAGCAGCACCGGCAGCAGGTAGAGCAGCGGTGCCATGCGCCAGCCATAGGCCTGGCTGACCAGCGGCAGCAGCAGGTAGCTCAGCCCCGCCCCCACCATGCCGGCCCCGTAGAGGCCCAGCGCCAGGCCGGCATGGCGCACCGGCCCCAGTTCCGCCACATAGACCAGGCCGGCGGCCAGCGCGCCGGCCCCCAGCCCCAGCCCCAGGCCGGCCAGCAGGAACTCCAGGTAGTGATGTGCCTGACTGATCCACCACAGGAAGGGACAGATCAGCAGCAGGCAACCGAGCATGACCCGACGCCCGCCATGCCGCCTGGCCAGCAGCGCCATGGGCAGGCTGGCCAGGGCACCGGCGAGCATCGGCATGGCCAGCAGCACCGCAAAGCCGACGCTGCCCAGGGCCAGGTCCTGGCGAAGCTCCACGCCGAGCACGGCGAACAGGGTCCAGCAGGCGAAGACCAGGGCGAAGGCCAGCGGCGAGAGCACGACCACCACCAGCGAACGGTAGCCCGGAGGCGCCGATTCGCCATCGAACGGCGCATCGCGAGACTCCTTCGGGAGGGTATCGGGGTCGCGGGACATGGGACCGGGGCTCGAGGGATAATGGCTGAATTCTCGGTAGCCCCGGGGAGCGGGTCAAAAGGGCAAGGGAGGTACACCTTTGAGGGAGCAACGACTACCCACTAGGGTATAGTGGCACCCTGAATCCTACTCTAGCGCCGCATGCGGAGGGCCCTCCCGCCGATGAAACTGCTGCAACGCTCCCTGGTGGCCCGCATCATCGCCTCGCTGCTGGCGATCAGCGCCCTGGCACTGATCAGCATCGTGGTGACCATGGTGGTGGCCAACGGCAGCCGCGGCGATGCCGCCGCCATCAACGTGGCCGGCTCGCTGCGCATGAACACCTACCAGATCGTCGCGGCCCTGCAACGCTACGAGCAACAGCCCGAGGCGGCGCAGCGCGAACGGGTACAGGCGTTGGGCGAGCGCTTCCGCGAACGGCTGGCGAGCCCACAGCTGACCGAGGCCCTGCCCGAGGCCGAGGATCATCCCCTGCGGGAGCAGTACCGGCTGCTGGCGTCGCGCTGGGACGAGGCGCTGGCACCCCAGGTGACCCGCGCCATTGCCGGCGGTGGCCTGGAGGTCGACGCGCTGCGCCAGACGCTGGACGGCCTGGTGGGGGACATCGACCGGTTGGTCACCCAGCTCGAGCAGAACAGCGAGGCCAAGATTCACCTGCTCAGCGTGCTGCAGATCCTCTTCCTGGTGCTGACGGCCGTGGTGGTGGCGATCGCCCTCTACGATATCCGCCACAACCTGGTGGCGCCGCTTCACCAGCTGGTGGTACTCGCCCGGGAGGCCAGCCGCCGCAACTTCCACTATCGCACCCGGCTCAAGGGCAGCGACGAGCTGGCCCTGCTGGGCCGGACCCTGGATACCATGTCCGGGGAGCTTGCCACCAGCTACGCCGATCTGGAGGCGCGCGTCTCACGCAAGAAGCAGGAGCTCGAGCGCAGCAACCGGGTCATGCAGGTGCTCCACGATGGCAGCCGGGCCCTCTATGGCGGCGGCAACGACCTCTGCGCCAGCGCCGCCCCGATGCTGCGCCGCATCGAGGAGCTGCTCGAGATCGGCCCGATCCGGCTCTCGCTGCACGACCCCTTCGACGACCGCGAGGTGCCGATCCTGGCCACCCACTCGCGCAGCCGCCCGACCTACTGTCGCGACCACGACTGCCACGCCTGCCTGCTCGACCCGGAGCCCCTGGAGCTCTCCGAGACCGGCAAGGCGGAGTGCCTGCTGCTGCCGGTGAGCGTCGGTGCGACCCTGCTCGGCACCCTGGAGGTCTGGTATCCCGAGGGCCACGAGCTCACCGACAGCACCCGCCGGCTGCTCAACGCCCTCACCGACCAGCTGGCCACGGCGGTCTACCTGCAGCGGCGCATCGAGGAGGAGCAGCAGGTGACGCTGATGAACGAGCGCACCATCATCGCCCGGGAGCTCCACGACTCCCTGGCCCAGTCGCTCTCCTACCTCAAGATGCAGGTCGCCAGGCTCGAGCGCATGCAGGCCAAGGAGATGCCCCGCGAGGCGCAGACGGCGGTATTCGGCGAGCTGCGTACCGGGCTCGACAGCGCCTATCGTCAGCTGCGCGAGCTGCTGACCACCTTCCGCCTCAAGCTCGAGGGCCCCGGCCTGCAGAGGGCCATGCGCCAGACCACCGAGGAGTTCGCCGAGCGGCTCGCCTTCCCGGTGGAGCTGTTCTTCGACGTGCCCCCGCACCTGCTCAATCCCAACGAGGAGATCCATGTGCTGCAGGTAGTCCGCGAGGCGCTGGCCAACATCCACAAGCATGCCCGCGCCCACTGGGCGGCGGTCACGGTGCGCTTCCAGCACGCCCGGCTGCATGTCATGGTCGAGGACGACGGCATCGGGCTGCCGGAAGACGGCTCGCCACCCATGCACTACGGGCTGGTGATCATGCGCGACCGTGCCGATACCCTGGGCGGCGAGTTCGCGGTGCGCAACCGCCAGGCCGGCGGTACCCTCGTCGAGCTCACCTTCTCCCCCCAGACCGCGCGACTGATCGCCCAGCAGCCGGCCAGCGGGCCCGAGACCACCGCCCTTCAACACGGACACAGGGACTAGCCAGGATGACCCGGACCGATCACGACACCCCTGCCACGATCCTGCTCATCGACGACCATCCGCTGCTGCGCCGCGGCGTGGCGCAGCTGCTCGAGCTGGAAGACGACCTGATCCTTGCCGGCGAGGCGGGCGAACCGGAGGTCGGACTCCGGCTCGCCGGCGACCTCGACCCCGACATGATCCTGCTCGACCTCAACATGCCCGGCATGGACGGTATCGCCACCCTGAAGGCGCTGCGCGAGCAGGGCTATGCCGGGCGCATCGTGATGTTCACCGTCTCCGACCACGAGGAGGACGTGGTGGCCGCCCTGCGCAGCGGCGCCGACGGCTACCTGCTCAAGGACATGGACCCTGACGAGATGGTGCGCCAGCTGCGCCAGGCGGCCCTGGGTCGCATGGTGATCAGCGAGAGCCTTACCGCCCTGCTGGCCGAGGCCCTGCGCAGCCAGCGCAACCAGCCGGCGGCCCCGGATATCCACAGCCTGACCCAGCGCGAGCGCGAGATCCTGCGCGAGCTGGCCGCCGGCCTCTCCAACAAGCTGATCGCCCGCAAGCTCGACATCACCGAGGGCACGGTGAAGGTGCACGTCAAGCACCTGCTCAAGAAGCTCAACCTGCGCTCGCGGGTGGAAGCCGCGGTCTGGGCCGTCCAGGAGGGTGTGGACAAGTAGATCCTGTGTGGATACCTCCAAAGACTCCCGGGGCGCCCTCTGCCACTCCCACCACCCCGCCCACCCCGAAAAAACCCTTTAATATCAATTAACTGAAAGTGGATACCTCCTACCTCCCTGGAGGTAGCCCGCTGGTTTGCCGGCATTTTCACCCCATTTCACCGTTTCCCGACGAGGCGTATCTTTCGCGGCAAAGCCCCCGCCTTGATATCGGTCAACCGTGACCGCGGGCCGGGGCCCCACGCAAGCGCTCTGAGGGGAAATGCCATGACCAGAAAGAATGCCGACATCGAACGCTGGGATGTCGAGAACGAGGAGTTCTGGGAGAAGGAGGGCAAGAAGGTTGCCAACCGCAACCTCTGGATCTCCATTCCCAGCCTGCTGATGGGCTTCGCCGTCTGGCTGATGTGGGGCATGATCACCACCCAGATGCAGAACCTCGGCTTTCCGTTCACGGTAAATGAACTCTTCACCCTGACCGCGCTGGCCGGCCTCTCGGGCGCCACCCTGCGTATCCCGGCCTCCTTCATGATACGAATCGCCGGCGGGCGCAACACTGTCTTCCTGACCACTGCCCTGCTGATGATCCCGGCACTGGGCACCGGCATCGCGCTGATGAATCCCGGGACCCCGCTGTGGGTCTTCCAGGCCCTGGCGCTGCTCTCGGGGATCGGCGGCGGCAACTTCGCCTGCTCGATGAGCAACATCTCCAGCTTCTTTCCCAAGAAGCAGCAGGGCTATGCCCTGGGCATGAACGCCGGCCTCGGCAACTTCGGCGTCACCACCATGCAGATCCTGATCCCGCTGGTGATGACCGTGGGCATCTTCGGCGCCATCGCCGGCGACCCAATGGAGCTGCAGAAGGCCAGCGGCACCCTGATCGGCCGCATCGAGTCGGGCACCGATACCTGGATCCAGAACGCCGGCTTCATCTGGCTGGTCTTCCTGATTCCGCTGGCCTTCGCCGGCTGGTTCGGCATGAACAACCTGCGCACCATCACCCCGGACCCGGGCACGCCTATCCAGGCTTTCGGCAAGATCCTCGGCCTCTACGCCGTGGGAGCGATCACCAGCGTCATCGGCATGTTCGCCCTTAACCTGGTCGGCATGTGGGTCGCCCTGCCGCTGACCATCGTGCTGACCGTGGTGCTGCTGCGCCTGATCCCGGGTGATATCAAGCCGAGCATCAAGAAGCAGTTCGAGATCTTCTCCAACAAGCACACCTGGTCGATGACGGTGCTCTATATCCTGACCTTCGGCTCCTTCATCGGCTTCTCCGCGGCCCTGCCCCTCTCCATCAACGTCATCTTCGGCAACATGATGGACGTGGCCGCCGACGGCAGCGTCTCTCGCATAGCCAACCCGGATGCCCCCAGCGCCCTGACCTGGGCCTGGATCGGCCCCTTCGTTGGCGCCCTGATCCGCCCGGTGGGCGGCTGGATCTCCGACAAGGTCGGCGGCGCCATCGTTACCCAACTCATCTCGGTAGTCATGGTCATCGCCTCCGCCGTGACCGGCTACGTGATGATGCTGGCCTACAACTCCACCGACCCGAACAGCTACTTCGCGATCTTCATGATCATGTTCGTGATCCTGTTCGCCGCCAGCGGCATCGGCAACGGCTCCACCTTCCGCAGCATCGGGGTGATCTTCGACGCCCAGCAGAAGGGGCCGGTGCTGGGCTGGACCTCCGCCGTGGCCGCCTACGGCGCCTTCATCGCCCCGCGGGTAATGGGCGAGCAGATCCAGGCCGGCACCCCGGAACTTGCCATGTACGGCTTCGCGGTCTTCTACGCCGTCTGCCTGGTGATCAACTGGTGGTTCTACCTGCGCAAGAACGCCTATGTGAAGAACCCCTGATTCAGCAAGCCGGTAGCGCCCGGGAAGGCCCCGGGCGCGTCCCTCACCCGATGTGTCGAGAACAGCCATGAAGATCATGCTTGCCTACGATGGTTCGCGGAATGCCAGGCTGGCCCTGGAGCAGACCATGCAGATGTTCCACAACAATGCGCCCACCCTGGTGCTGGTCGGCGTCGCCGAGAATCCGCGGGATGCCACGGATGCCAACGAGGACCTCTTCCAGGAGGAGTACCGGGAGCTCAAGGCGCAGCTGCAGGAGGGCGTCGAGACCGCGGTGAAGGGGGGCTTCGACGCGGAACTCCTGATCGCCGAAGGCGATGCCCGCAAGCTGCTGCTGCAGGCCACGCACAAGGAGAAGCCCGACCTGCTGGTGATTGCCCGTCACAGCCACCAGCCCGACCCCAGCTTCATCGCCAAGTCACTGAATGCCATCTTCGATGAATTCGACTACATGACCTTCGGCAGCGTCAGCTCCTTCCTGACGCGCCGTGCCGAGTGTCCCCTGTTGATTCTTCCCACCGGCGATTCGGCAGCACAGGAATAAACGACCATGAAAGTCTCTTCCGTCTTCAAGGTGAAGAGTCCCGAGATCCGGGCCCTGCACCTGACCTGGATCGCCTTCTTCATCACCTTCTACGTCTGGTTCAACATGGCGCCGCTCGCCTCGAGCATGCTCAAGAGCGTCGACTGGTTGACTGCGGACGACCTCAAGCTGTTCGCCATCTGCAACGTGGCCCTGACCATCCCGGCCCGCATCATCGTCGGCATGGCACTGGACCGCTTTGGCCCGCGGCGGGTGTTCTCGATACTGATGGTCTCCATGTCGGTCCCGGCCCTGGCCTTCGCCTTCGGCGATACCATGACCCAGCTGCTGGTCTCGCGGCTGGTGCTCAGCTCCATCGGCGCCAGCTTCGTGGTCGGTATCCACATGACCGCCCTGTGGTTCAAGCCCAGGGACATCGGGTTCGCCGAGGGCTTCTATGCCGGCTGGGGCAACTTCGGCTCCGCTGCTGCCGCCATGTCGCTGCCGACCATCGCCATCACCATGTACGGCGGCGCTGACGGCTGGCGCTGGGCCATCGCCCAGAGCGCCATCGTGATGGCCGCCTACGGCGTCTACTACTGGTTCGCCATCACCGATGGCCCGGACGCCAAGGCCCACCGCAAGCCGCGCAAGGCCGCCGCCATGGAGGTCAGCAGCTGGGCCGACATGATCAAGCTCATCCTCTGGACCATCCCGCTGGTCGGCGTGCTGGGGATCCTGGTGTGGCGCATCCAGAACATGGGCTACCTCTCCACCACAGGCGCCGTCATCGCCTACCTGGCGATCGTGGCGGTGGTCATCTACCAGATCGTGCAGATCCTGCGCGTCAACGTGCCGATCCTCAAGCAGGGGGTCCCCGAGGACGACAAGTATCCCTTCAGCAGCGTGGCGGCGCTGAATAGCACCTACTTTGCCAACTTCGGTGCCGAGCTGGCGGTCGTCTCCATGCTGCCGATGTTCTTCGAGGAGACCTGGGGGCTGAACGCGGCCACCGCCGGCCTGATCGCGGCCTCCTTCGCCTTCGTCAACCTGGTGGCACGCCCCATGGGCGGGCTGGTCTCCGACCGCATGGGCAACCGCCGCTTCGTGATGCTCAGCTACATGTTCGGCATCGGCATCGGCTTCGTGCTGATGGCCATGCTCGACGCCAGCTGGCCGCTGATCGTGGCCATCGCCATCACCATCTTTACCTCCTTCTTCGTGCAGGGGGCGGAAGGCGCCACCTTCGGCATCATCCCGTCGATCAAGCGCCGCATCACCGGCCAGATCTCCGGCATGGCCGGTGCCTACGGCAACGTGGGGGCAGTGGTCTACCTGACCATCTTCACCTTCGTCACGCCGACCCAGTTCTTCTACATCATTGCCACCGGGGCCTTCCTCAGTTGGCTGATCTGCCTCATCTGGCTGAAGGAGCCCGAGGGCGCCTTCGACGAGGAGTATCACGTCTCGTCGGTGGATCGCATGATCGAGGAGCAGGCGGCGCTGAAGGCCGGCCAGGCCGCCCGCTGAGGCACACCCACCCCGGGCGGCACGACGACCGCCCGGACCATCCGAAAGCCGCAGGAAGTCAGAAGGGGGACGCAATATGGCCTCGCAACGCTTCAAGCAGTATTCGGTGCTGATCGCCAATACCTTCGCCTTCACCATGTGCTTCATGGTGTGGACGATGTTCGGCGAGATCGGCGTGCCCATCGCCGAGCAGCTGGATCTCAACGGCACTCAGTTCGGCATCCTCACGGCGGTGCCCATTCTCACCGGCTCCCTGACCCGCCTGCCGCTGGGTGCCATGACCGACCGCCATGGCGGTCGCCCGGTGTTCTTTGCGATCCTGGTCTGCGTGGTGCCGGCGATCTGGCTGGTACAGTTCGCCACCCAGTACTGGCAACTGCTGGTGCTCGGCGCCTTCATCGGCCTGGCCGGCGGCGCCTTCTCGGTGGGCATCACCTACACCGCCAAGTGGTTCGAGAAGGATCGCCAGGGTCTGGCCATGGGCATCTTCGGGGCCGGCAACGCCGGGGCCGCGGTGACCAAGTTCGTCGCCCCCACGGTGATCGTGATGCTGGGCTGGCAGGCCGTGCCCAACATCTATGCGGCAATCATGCTGATCACCGCCATCCTGTTCTGGTTCTTCACCTACTCCAACCCGGCCCATCGCAGTACCAGCAGGATCTCGCTGCGCGAACAGGCCAGGGTGCTCAATGACCCCAGGGTGTGGAAGTACTGCCAGTACTACTCGGTGGTGTTCGGCGGCTACGTGGGCGTCTCGCTGTGGCTGACCCGCTATTACATGACGGAGTACGGCATGGGCATCCAGCTCGCTGCCCTGATCGCCACCATCTTCGTGCTGCCCTCCGGGGTGATCCGCGCCTTCGGCGGCTGGCTCTCCGATCGCTTCGGCGCCCACACTGTCACCTGGACCTGCATGTGGGCCAGCCTGATCGCGCTGTTCATCATGTCCTATCCGGAGACCCAGTACCGAATCGCCGGGGCCGGCGGCAAGGGTGTCGTCGAGTTCGGCTTCGGCATCCCCATCTGGCTGTTCACCACCGCACTGTTCGTGGTGGGTATCGCCTGGGGCATCGGCAAGGCCTCGGTGTTCAAGTACCTCTCCAACGAGTACCACGAGAACCTGGGCCTGGTCTCCGGCATCGTGGGCCTGGCCGGGGGGCTCGGTGGCTTCCTGCTGCCGATCATGTTCGGCGCCCTGGTCGACCTCACCGGCGTGGCCACCACCGTCTGGATGCTGTGCTTCGGGGTGACCCTGGTCTCCATCATCTGGATGTGGTGGACCGAACGCCGCGTGCCGATGCTCACCCGCGACGAGACCCATGGCGGCAAGCCGGCCGAGACTTGATCCAGGCCAGGAAAATCCGCCGCGCCTCGCGCTATAGTGGTATCTGAAATACATCAATAGGCCGGAACCCCCGATGCGGGCTCCGGTCGACTGCCGGATGCGAGGTGTCCCCCCATGTCCCACACCCTGGCCCATGAAGGTTCCGCCAACCCCGACAAGGCCGTCCGCGGCCGCGGTGCCGCCATCGTCGTCTACATGCTCTTCCTGGGCAGCGTGCTCGCCGTGGTCACCGCGCCTGTCGGCGTGCTGATCGCCCACCTCAAGCGCCGAGGCGCCGAGCCCTGGGTGCAGAGCCACCTGCAGTTTCAGATCCGCACCTTCTGGCTGGGCATGCTGGGCGGCGGCCTCTTCGTCGCCACCTGGCATCTGCTGGGGCTGGTGGGCGCCCCTGCCGTGGCGCCCTGGGCGCTGGGCTATGTCTACTTCACCGCCTGCCTGATCTGGATGGTGGCGCGCTGCGGCGTGGGCATCAGCCGCCTGACCTCCAACCAGCCGGTGACCCACCCGCGCAGCCTGGCCTTCGGCGGCGCCCGGGTAACCCTGGCGGACGGATGAACGAGCGGGCACTTCCCAACCCCGGGTGGGGCCCTCTCTCGGCGCTGCCCGGCAACCCGCTGATGTGGGTGCTGATCCTCAGCGAGATGCTGGTCTTCAGCGCCTTCTTCGCCCTCTACGCCGCGGAACGGGTGGCGGCGACGGCACTCTTCGACGCCTCCCAGCGCGAGCTCGACCCGCTGATGGGTGGGCTCAACACCCTGGTGCTGCTGACCAGCGGGCTCTGCGTAGCCCTGGCCGTGGAGGCCGTGAGCGCCGGACGGATCCGTCGGACCCGCCAGTGGCTGGGCGCCTCCATGGCGCTGGGCGTGCTGTTCGGCGTGATCAAGGGAGTCGAGTATGCCGGCAAGTTCGCGGTCGGCATCACCCCGGAGACCAACACCTTCTTCGGCTTCTACTACGGGCTCACCGCCTTCCACTTCGCCCATGTGCTGTTCGGCCTGGCACTGCTGGCGCTGGTGACCTGGCGCACCTCCACCGAAAACGTGGAGACTGCCGCCGCCTTCTGGCACATGGTCGACCTGATCTGGATCCTGCTCTACCCGCTGCTTTATCTATTGCGCTGAAGGCTCCCTCCCGAGGTGACCATGACCGCCCTGCCCGGCACCCGCCGCCTGCTCATCACCTGGGCCACGCTGATGGCCCTGACGGTGCTCTCGATGGTCTCGGCGCGGCTGGACCAGGGCAGCTGGCAGGCGCTGCCGCTGTGGTCGGCGGGCCTGGTGGTCGCCGCCACCGGCTTCAAGGCCCAGCGGCTGCTGATGGTCTATCTCAACCTGCGCGCCGCCACCCCGGCCTGGAAGGGTACCTTCGTGGGCCTGATGGTGCTGACGCTGGCGCTCATCGCCGGCGGCTACCTGGCGGCACGGCTGAGCGGCTGACGCCGACTCCGGCCGCAAGCTTCCCTGCCGCGGATCGAACACGAGAGTCCCCCCCTGGCGCCGCCTCCTGGCAAGCCGCGGGATCGCGTCGCCTCTTGCCGCTGCTCCCCAGCCAGCGAGAACGTGCCCCGCGTCGGGATGCCTGTTATAAGTGGAAGTGCAGGCGGCAAGCATCCTGCCATTCGGTAAGTGACTCACGCGAACGTGGCTTCTGCGTTGGCTCAAAAGCGTCGCTGGGCGACGAAAGGATTATGACCTCGCCACCCTCCTCAACATCCGGCCCTCTCGTGGCCATCGGCGGTGCCGAGGACAGAACCTCCGATCTGGAGATCCTCAACCGGGTTTTTGCCCTGGCCCCCGAGGGCAACCTCGAGGTTGCGGTCATCGCCACCGCGAGCAGCATTCCCGACGAGGTGCTGCCCGACTACGAAGCGGCCTTTGAACGCCTGGGGGCCAGTCGCGTCCATTTGCTGGGTATCCGCGACCGCCGTCAGGCGGCCGACACCGATGCGGTGCGCCGGATCGAGCAGAGCGGCGTCATCTTCTTCACCGGCGGAGACCAGCTTCGCCTGACCAATGTCCTGGGCGGCTCCCCGGTGCTGACTGCCATCCGCGAACGCCTCGACAGCGGCGCCGTGGTGGCCGGGACCAGTGCCGGTGCGGCGGCCATGCCGGGCACCATGATCTATAACGGTGCCGCCACCGACGCCCTGCGCAAGGGCGGGGTCAACATGACCTTCGGCCTCGGCTTCGTCGATGGCCTGATCATCGACAGCCACTTCCTCGAGCGCGGGCGTTTCACGCGGCTGATGGAGGTCGGGGCGAGCAATCCCGAGCACCTGGGGGTAGGCCTTGGCGAGGATGCCGGCGTGATCATCCACCCCCACGGCATCCTCGAGGCCATCGGCTCGGGGCATGTCATCCTCATCGACAGCCGGGACCTGGCGAGCTCGAATATCGCCGACCTCTCCATGGGCGAACCGGTGGCCATCGAGAACATGATCCTCCATGCGATGGTCAGCGGCCACGGGTTCGACGTCGAGGCGCGGCGCTATCTCGTCCCCCACGAACTCGGCGCCATTCTCGCGGAGGGACGATGAACATTCTCGAGCACCGGGCCCTGCGTGGCCCGAACTACTACAGCCGCTACCCGGCCATCTTCTTGCGCCTGGACATCGGCGACCTCGAAGAAAAGCCAAGCGATCTCGTCCCCGGCATCGTCGAGCGGATGACCGCCCTGCTGCCGACCCTGCAGGAGCACCGCTGCTCGGTGGGCCGCCCCGGCGGCTTCCTCGAGCGGCTGGAGCGCGGCACCTGGGCCGGTCATGTCGTCGAGCATGTCGCCATCGAGTTGCAGAACCTGATCGGCTTTTCGGTGGGCTACGGCAAGACCATCGACAGCTATGACACCGGCATCTACAACGTCGTCTACCGCTACCGGGACGAGGCCTGCGGCCTGGCCGCCGGGATCGAGGCCGTCGACCTCGTCGAGCGGCTTTTCGCCGGCGAGGCGATCGACATGCCGGCTATCATCGACCGCCTCAAGCAGGTGCGCGACGCCCACATGCTGGGTCCCTCCACGGCCGCCATCGTCGACGCCGCCAACCAGCGTGGCATTCCCCATACCCGCTTGAGCGAGGAGAACAGCTACATCCAGTTCGGCCATGGCCATCGGCAGCAACGCATCCAGGCGACGGTGACCGGCCACACGGACCTGATTGGCTACGGCATCGCCGACGACAAGGAGTGGACCAAGCAGGTGCTCGGCGATGCCGGCATTCCGGTACCCCAGGGGCGGGTGTGCGGCTCCTTCGATGAGGCGCTCGACGCCGTCCGTGACATCGGCTATCCCGTCGCGGTGAAGCCGGTCATCGGCAACCATGGCCGCGGCGTGAGCACCAACATCGAGGACGACACCTCGCTGCGTGATGCCTTCGATATCGCCGCCCATCGCAACCCCTCGGTGATCGTCGAGCAGTACATCCGGGGCGAGGACCATCGCCTGCTGGTCATCGATAACAAGCTCGTGGCCGCGGCCCGGCGCCGCCCGGCGCATGTGGTCGGCGATGGGGTCGCCACCCTGCAGGCCCTGGTCGACGCGGAGAACCGGGACCCACGTCGCGGCGTCGGGCACGAGAACCTGCTGACCCAGATCCAGCTGGACGAGCAGTCGCTGCGGCTGATCGGCCAGCAGAATCTGACCCTGCAGAGCGTCATCCCGGCCGGCGAGATGGTCTTCCTCAAGCCCACGGCGAACCTCAGCACCGGGGGGACGGCCACGGACGTGACCGACGATGTCCATCCGGAAGTGCGTTACGTGGCGGAGCGCATCGCACGGCTGGTGGGGCTGGACATCATCGGCATCGACCTCCTGGCCGAGACCCTCACCCGCCCCCTGGAGGAGCAGTCCGCTGCCGTGGTCGAGGTCAACGCCGGGCCCGGCTTTCGCATGCACCTGTCGCCCACCCACGGGGAGGGCCGCGAAGTCGGTCGCCCGGTGATCGACATGCTGTTCCCCGACACCGAGGCCACGGGGCGCATCCCCGTCGCGGCGGTCACCGGCACCAACGGCAAGACCACCACCGTGCGACTGCTCTCTCACCTGCTGCGCCAGTCGGGACGCAATGTCGGCATGGCCTGCACCGGTGCCATCGAGGTCGACAACCATGTGATCCTGCGCGGTGACTACAGCGGCCCCCAGGCGGCCGCGATCGTGCTGCGCGAGCCTACGGTCGAGTGCGCCGTGCTCGAGGTCGCCCGCGGCGGCATCATGCGCCGCGGCCTGGGGTTCGACGAGTGCGACGTGGGCGTATTGCTCAACATCGCCAGCGATCACCTGGGTGAGCATGATATCCACACCCTCGACGAGCTGGCGCGCTGCAAGACCGTGGTCATCGATGCCGTGCGCCAGGGCGGGACGGCCGTGCTCAATGCCGACGACCCGCGGGTGCTGGCCGGCCAGGAGTGGGCCCGAGGCGATATCATCTTCTTCACGTTGGACCCCGACTCACGTCCCGTCCGTCGGCATGTCCGCGACCAGGGTGTCGCCTTTACCGTCCACAACGAACGCATCGTGATGCGCCAGGGCCATGTCGAAGCCGAGGTGATACCGGTCGTGGACGTGCCGATCACCTTCGAGGGCCATGCCCGCTTCAATGTCGCCAATGCCCTGGCCGCCAGCGCGGCCGCCTATGCCCTGGGGCTCTCCATCGCCGATATCCAGATGGGCCTGCAGACCTTCCATCCCACCCCCGGACAGAATCCCGGACGCACCAACCTCATCGACGCCAACGGCATGAAGGTGCTGATCGACTACGGGCACAACGTGCCGGCGCTCGAGGCCTTGAGTGAACTGGTCGGCTGCATTCCGGCCCGGCGACGCATCAGTGTGGCCAGCGCTCCGGGGAATCGCCGTGACGAGGACCTGTTCACGCTGGGCACCCTGCTCGCCAGGATGCACGACGTCGTCTTCATCTACGAGACCGACGCCCGCGGGCGCGCTCCCGGTGACGCCGCTCGCCTGCTGCGCGACGGCGCCGAATCGTTGTCGGGAGCCTGCCGGGTGGAGGTCATCATGGACGAAACCCAGGCCGTCGACAGGGCCTTCGATGAGGCAGGTGAAGGCGACCTGCTGGTGCTGCTGATCGATGATGTCGAGGGCGCCATCGAGCGCCTGAAGGGCCGCCGCTTCTCGCCCCCGGCCTCGACTGACCCCACCGATGAGTCGCCATGATGCCCCTCGATGATCGGGATGCCCCCCTGCTGACCCTGCTGCGCGTCGGACGCATCTTCGCGCCGGCCCCCCTCGAGGCCACCGAGATCCTGATCGCCGACGGCCGGATCGCGGCGCTGGGGCGCGATCTCGCCGTGCCGGAAGGGTGGCCCGTGCGCCTGGTGGAGGCTCGCGATCTCACCGCCGTCCCCGCCTTCATCGACCAGCACGTGCATGTGACCGGTGGCGGCGGCGAAGGCGGCTGCGGTACCCGCTGCCCGGAGATCACCGCCCGGGAGATCGCCGCCATGGGCATCGGCACCGTGGTGGGGGTGCTGGGCACCGACGGCATCAGTCGATCGCCGGCGGACCTTCTCGCCAAGGTACGCGGGCTCAGGGCCGAGGGCATCGCGGCCTACATGTACACGGGGTCCTATCGGGTGCCACCCCCGACCCTTACCGGCGACGTGCAGCGCGACCTGGCCTGGATCCCGGAGGTCATCGGCCTGGGCGAGATCGCCATCTCGGACCATCGTTCGAGCCAGCCGCGACAGGACGAGATCGAGCGACTGGTCAGCGAGGTGCGCGTCGGTGCCATGCTGGCCGGCAAGCTGGGCATCTGTCATTTTCACGTCGGCGATGGCAAGCGGGGACTGGAACCGTTGCGCCGCCTGCTCGCCGAGACCGAGATTCCCGCCAAGCAGGTGATTCCGACTCACGTCAACCGCCATCGCGACCTGCTCGAGGAGGCCGCCGACTATGCGCTGACCTTCGATGCCAACCTGGATGTGACCGCCTTCGACGACGCCGACGAGGACGACCTGAGCGGCTTCGGTGCGGTATCGCGGCTGTTGCAGCGCGGCGTCCCGGTCGAGCGCATCACCATGAGTTCGGACTGCAATGGCAGCCTGCCCGAGTTCGACGCCCGGGGCGCCTATATCGGCATGCGGGTGGCGGGCAACACCACCCTGATCGCGGACTGGCAGCGCCTGGTACGCGAAGAGGTGCTGCCACTCGATGAGGCCCTCGGCCTGATCTCGGGAAACGTGGCGCGAGTGCTCGGACTCGATGGCCGGAAAGGCCGCCTGACCGTCGGCCACGACGCCGACGTGACCCTGCTCGACGACGACCTCCAGCCGCAACAGACCTTCGTGGCAGGGAAGCGTCTCTACGCCAGGGACGCCCCGTTGTAGCGCCCTGGATGCGTCACTCTCGAGAGCCCTGAGGACTCGGTGGAGGCGTCGCCCGTGCCCAGCCCTCCAGGACACGCCCCAGGCGCATCAGGCCATAGACAACGAAGGGCACCAGCAGCATCAGCCCGATACCCCAGTCGCGGTTGTTGATCAGCCACACCAGCGGCAGCACCAGCGCAACGGCGACCAGGCACCAGGCCGCCACGGCGAGGATCAGTCGGGTACGGATGGTCATGGCGCGTCTCCTCGATGACAGGCTCAGGTGGCGATGATCTGGCGATAGATGCCCGGCAGCGCCAGGGAGAGGTGTTCGGGGCGCTGCACGATGGCATAGCCACCGCGGCCGAACAGGTGCGGGATATACTGTCCCGCCTCGCGGTCGATGGTCACCCCGAACACCCGCACCTCCTGGCGGCGCGCCTCGAGCACTGCCTTGCGGGTATCCTCGATGCCGTAGCGCCCCTCGTAGTAGTCATTGTCGTTGGGCTTGCCGTCGGTGAGCATCAGCAGCAGCCGATGCCGGTTGGGGCGCTCGCTCAACTGCTTGGTCAGGTGGCGGATAGCCGGCCCCATGCGGGTGTAGCTGCCAGGCTTGAGCGCCGAGATGCGCCGCGACACCCGATCCCCCATGGGCTCATCGAACGCCTTCAGGGTGTTGACCCACACCTTGTGGCGACGCTGGGAGGTGAAGCTGTGGATCGAGTAGTCGTCGCCACAGCCGGCCAGGCCATGGCCCAGCACCAGTAGCGCCTCCTTGGCCACATCGAGCACCCGGCGATCCTGCAGCCACGCCTCGGTGGAGAGCGAGACATCCACCAGGATCGATACCGCCAGGTCGCGGGCCTGGGTGCGGCTGGCCATGTAGAGGCGGTCGCTGGCCTCGCCGGTGGCGGCCAGGTCGCAGCGCGAGCGGATCACCGCGTCCATGTCGAGCTCGCTGCCATCCAGCTGCCCCCGCAGGATCTCGCGCCGCGGGCGCAGCGCCTCGAACTCACGCTGCACCCGGCGGATGCGCCGGCGGGTCGCCTCGTCGGGCGCCCAGTCCTCTCCCTCCTCGCTCTGCACGTCGCTGAGCACCACGCAGTGGTCGGGCAGGTAGGCCTGCTTGCGGTGGTTCCATTCGGGATAGAGATGCCTTCCCTTGAGGCGGCCGCCAACGGCCTCGTCGGGGGCCAGGTCGAGGTCGAGCTTGAGCCGGGAGGCGGCCTTCTTGCGGTTGGAGCTGAGCACGATCTCGTCCATCTGATCGGCCGCCTGACGCGCCTCGTCTTCTTCCTCGTCCTCCACGTGGCGATTGAGATTCACCATCTCCGCCCAGGAGAGCATCTTCTCCATGTTGTTGAGCATCAGCGGGTCGTCACGATCGGCCTGGTCCTGCTCGCGGCGGTCGGCCTTGCGCTTGCCGTGGTCATCGTCGGGCGAGGCGGCGGCGCTGGCCAGTTCCTCGTCGTCGTCCACGCTCTCCTCGCGAGCGCCGTGGCGGGTGCCCAGGGTCACCGCCTGCCCCCACAGCGGCACCGGCAGCGGCGGGCGGTAGCCGCGCGGCGCACGGAATTCGTCCAGCGGAAAGTCCTCCTCGCGGATAGCGCGCTGCATGGCGAGCGCCCAGGCCTCCTCGGGGTCGGGAGCCCCCAGCTCGGCGCATAGCGCCGCCTCCAGGGCCGCCTCCCTGGGCGGCAGGCCCTTGCGCCGGGGGCGGATGGCGAGCAGCTCGCCGCACAGGCGCACGTAGCGCTCGCTCAGCCCGGGGAAGCGCGCCAGGGCGGCACGGGCGGTGCGCCGCGCCTCGCGCAGGCGGGCGAGGTCGGCCTGCAGGGGATCGTCGGGAAGGGCGAGCGGGCGCGCCTCGGCCAGATAGGCGGTCAGCCACAGATAGAGGTCGCGATTGAGGGCGGCCTCGGGAAACAGCGCCAGGCGCGGTGGCAGCAGCAGGTTCTCCTCGTCCCGGCGGGCCTGGTCGAGAGCCTCCTCGTCGAGGCCCAGTCGCTGGCGCAGGCTCAGCCGGTGGGCCGAGGCGCGACGGGCGATGGCCGCCACCTCGATACCCTGTTCCCCACCGCCGGCACGGAAGAAGACGCCGAGCATGGGCCGCAGGCTCTCCAGGCTGACCGCCGCCTCGGGATGATCGGGGTAGCTCGCCGCCCCGGCGGCCCAGCGGTGCCAGAAACGGCCGACGGTCTCCTCGACCTCAAGAAAGTCCAGCATGTACGCGCTCCTGCATGGTAATGGTGGCTATTGTGGGAGCCCTCGGTTCAATGCCTCGACTTGCACGGCGATGTTTACCCTCCGCCTTTCGCGGTGCGAGCACCACTCCTGCACGTTAAGCGGGCCTACCGCCTTGCCGCCGTTCAGCCAAACGTGGCGTGAATGGCCTCCATCAGTCCCTCCTGGACGTCCGCGTCGTCGGAGAGCGGCTCCACCAGGGTGGCGCGGGCGGCATCGAGGATCGGCATGCCGGCCTGGATCAGGGTCGCGCAGTAGACCAGCAGGCGGGTGGAGACCCCCTCCTCCAGGTCCTGGCCCTTCATGTCGCGCAGGCTGGCTGCCAGGTTGACGAGTGCCGCACAGCGCTCCGGCGCGAGGCCGCTCTCGCGGGCCACGATGTCACGCTCCACCTGGGGGGGCGGGAAGTCGAAGGACATCGCCACGAAGCGCTGGCGGGTGCTCGGTTTCAGGGACTTGAGGATGTGCTGGTAGCCGGGGTTGTAGGAGACCACCAGCATGAAGTCGTCCGGCGCCTCGAGCAGCTCGCCGGTGCGTTCCAGCGGCAGCAGTCGCCGATCGTCGGTGAGGGGGTGCATCACCACGGTAACGTCCTTGCGGGCCTCCACCACCTCGTCGAGGTAGCAGATGCCGCCCTCGCGCACGGCGCGGGTCAGGGGGCCGTCGACCCAGCGGGTCTCGCCGCCCTGAAGCAGGTAGCGCCCGGTGAGGTCGGCGGCGGTCAGGTCATCGTGGCAGGAGACGGTGAACAGGGGCTTGCCGAGCTTGGCCGCCATATGGCTGACGAAGCGGGTCTTGCCACAGCCGGTCGGCCCCTTGAGCAGCAGCGGCAGGCGCTGCTGGAACGCCTGCTCGAACATGGCGCACTCGTTGCCGACGCTCTGGTAGTAGGGAATCTCTTGCTCGCTGGCGTTGGCGGCCACGGAGGAAAGGGGCATGGGGTCACTCCCGTCAGGGTGAACGAAAGAGGGCCCCGACCGGGGCCCTCGGGTGGTCAGGCGCGCTCGGGGCCTGCGGTCAGCTGGGTGCCACCGGCCGGTACCTGTTCGCGGGCGGGGCCGAAGAAGGCATAGAGCAGCATCACCGCCCCCACGGCCACGGCGACACCGGCGCCCAGGCGCATCATGTAGAAGAGGCCGAGCTGGTCCTGTACTTCCATGTAGTTCATCCCCAGCACGCGCTGCAGGTGCGTCTGGACGACACCGGCGAAGGTCAGCGTGAAGGTCATGAAGCACATGGCACCGGTCATGATCCAGAAGCCCCACATGTTCAGCACCTGGTTGTAGGGCTGGACGCGGCGCAGCTGCGGCATGGCGAAGGTGATGATGCCGAGGATCAGCATCACGTAGGCCCCGTAGAAGGCCAGGTGGCCATGGGCGGCGGTGACCTGGGTACCGTGACTGTAGTAGTTGACCCAGTGCAGGGTATGCATGAAGCCCCACACGCCGGCGCCGAAGAAGGCCACGGTCGGGCAACCCAGGGCCCACAGCATGGCGGCCTTGTTGGGGTGGTTACGGCTGCCCTTCCAGAACATGGTGAAGGCGAACACCACCATGGCGAAGAAGGGGATCACCTCCAGGGTGGAGAAGATGCTGCCGATGGGCTGCCAGTAGCTCGGCGCGCCGATCCAGTAGTAGTGGTGGCCGGTGCCCAGAAGGCCCGAGAAGAGCGACAGGCCGACGATGATATAGAGCCACTTCTCGATCACCTCGCGATCGACACCGGTCATCTTGATCAGCAGGTAGCCCAGCAGTGCCGCCATGATCAGCTCCCAGACGCCCTCGACCCAGAGGTGCACCACCCACCACCAGTAGAGCTTGTCCACGGCGAGGTTGGTGGGGTTGTAGAAGGCGAACAGCCAGAACACCGCGGCCAGCCACAGGCCCAGCATCAGCACCAGGTTGATCGCGGTCCGGCGGCCCTTGAGCAGGGTCATGCTGGTGTTGAACAGGAACATCAGGAAGGAGATGGTGATCAGCACCTTGACCCAGAACGGCTGCTCCAGGAACTCGCGCCCCTCGTGGATCCCGAACTGGTAGCCGACCAGCGCCGCGGCCCCGGCGAAAGCGAAGATGGCCAACTGGATATAGGCGATGGTGGGACTGTGGATCTCACGCTCGGCCTCTTCCGGCATCAGGTAGTAGGTGGAGCCCATGAAGCCGATCAGCAGCCAGACGATCAGCAGGTTGGTATGGCTGACCCGCATGATGTGGAAAGGCATGACCTCGGCCATGAAGTTGGGCCAGGCATAGACGGTGGCGGCCAGCAGCCCGAAGACGACCTGCAGCGCGAAGAGGGCCATGGCCACCATGAAGAATGGCAGCGCCACCTTCTGGGTTTCGTATTTCATCGGTGTCGTTCTCCTTGATTTATCCGCGGTCCGGCGTTCCGAGGGCTCAGCCGGCGGGGTGCGGCGGCCAATCCTGGTCGTCGATGCCGTCGGTCCACTCCAGGAAATCGATCAGCGATTGCATGTCCTCGTCGCTGAAGTCGTAGGCCGGCATCTGGCGGCGCCCCTCGGCCCCCAGCGGCTGGGCACGGATCCAGGCCTCGAGGCCCGCCCGGGCCGCCTCCGGATTCTGGTGACCCCCGTAGCGCTCCCAGACGTTACCCAGTTCCGGCGCGAAGTAGGCGCCCTCGCCCATGATGCTGTGGCAGTTGATGCACATGTTCTTTTCCCACACTTCCTTGCCGTGCTTGACGGACTCGGTGAGCCCCTCGCTGTCGGTGGACGTGTTGACCATGTACCAGTGGCTGTGGGCCGTCAGCGCGGCAAACAGCAGAAAGAAGAACAGCGACCCGCCGTAGAAGATGTTGCGGGCCGCCGACTTGGTGAGACCGTCGGCCATGGACCATACCCCCCTTGCTCGTGTGGCAGTGCCGCCGCCCTTAGCGGCATGCAGCCCTGCATCCCTTTTAAGATGTATCGCAGATACATGTTAAGCGTAGCAGCAGAGCACGGGGTGGGGCTTTGACGCCGATCAATTTCCGGGGAAGGAAGGCGGGCGACAGCCGAACAGGCTGCCGCCGGGGAGGGGCTCAGTGACTTTCGGTGATGTCCTCGATCCAGGTCAGGGCCGCGACGCCGCTGGGCAAGCCCAGGGTGGGGATGGCCAGCATGGCCACCTGCTTGAGGGCCTCGGCGGACTCGCCCTCCTCCAGGCCGCGACGCACGTGGGAGTGCACGGCCCCCTCGGAGCGCGCACCCACGGCCAGCGCCAGCTTGACCAGGCGACGCGTGCGCGCGTCCAGCGGGCCGGACTCGGCACAGGCGCGGCCCAGCTCGGCGTAGGCCTCCCAGATCTCGGGATACTGCTCGGCTACCTGGCCGGCACCGGCGGGAAGTTCCTGTTTCGTCATGAGTTCATCCTTCTGCACGAGAGTGGCGGGCTCAGTATAGGCCAGCACGCAGGCCCCCTGCGTCACGCCAGCCAGGAAAGCGGGCTGTGGCGGATCGCCGCGCCCAGCATGTAGGCGAAGGTGGCCACCGCGGCCAGGGCGGCGACGGCCCTCGCCCGCGGCGTCCGGCCGCGCTTGATCGCCACCGTGCCCAGGCCGATATAGGCCAGCAGGGCGATCAGCTTGGCCGCCAGCCAGGGATGCTGGTGGGGCCAGGCGGAGAGCATGATCATCAGTACCACGCCCAGTACCAGCAGGGTGGTATCGATGACGTGGGGTGCCACCCTCACCCAGCGTGCCTTCAGCACCGCCGCCTCGCGCACCGACCACCACGCCCTCAGCATGAAGAAGAGGATGCTCAGGGTGGCGGCGGTGACATGCAGGTGCTTGATCAGGGCATAGTGTTCGATCATGGTGCGCTCCCCAGGCCGAGGCTAGCCGTCCTTGCCGTCGGCCCGGGCCGACAGCAGCGGCCCCGTATAGTGGACGAGGAAGATGCCGTAGGCCAGGCACCAGGAGATGATGCCCAGGTTGTAGGTCCAGTGGGTGATCTGCGGAAAGAGCGCCAGCACTGGCGAGCGCAGCAGGGCCGCGACCACCATCAGCCCCAGGGCCACCCCGATGCCCGGCAGGGTACGGATGGGTCGCGCCGTATGGCCCAGCGAGACCCGCGACATCATCGCCAGCATCATGGTGCCCATGCCGCCGATGGTCAGGGCATGCAGTGCGGCATCGGCGCGGCTGCCGGCAAGCAGCGCCAGGGCCCACATCGCCAGGCCCACGGGGATGAAGGCGTAGCTCAGGTGCAGTCCCCACAGCAAGGGCTCGCGCCAGCTGTAAAGGCCTCCCCAGCGCGACAGCCGCAAGGCGTTGGCCAGGGCGGCAAGCCCCATCAGGACCGCCAGCAGGACGTCAGGGATCGCCACGCCGAGCATCACCAGCAGCTGGCCCAGCACCACCGCCATCACGCTGCCGAGGCTGGCGTACTCGAGTATCGGGATCGGAGGCCTGCGGATCAGCCCCAGGCGGTTGGCCGTGAACATGGCGATCACCCGGCCGCCCACCACCACCATCAGCAGGGAGAACAGCAGTACCGCCAGGTAGGCGGCCTGGCGGATCAGCTCGGCGTCGCCGGTCAACACGCCCAGGTGCATGGCCAGGTTGGCGAGGGTCAGCAGCCCCAGGGCCGGCAGGAAGACCAGGTTGCGCCAGCGCTTCGCGGCGATCACCAGCCGGGCCATGACTCCCGCCACCACCGGCAGGAACAGCAGGTCGGCCAGCACCGGCAGCCAGGGCGGCAGGCCCAGGGGAAAGGCCATCAGTACCCGACCGGCCAGCCAGACCCCGACCAGGGCCAGCAGCGGGCCACCCTTGAGGCTGGGCAGCCCGGTCCAGTTCTGCACCGCGGTGAGCAGGAAGCCCGCCACCACGGCGGCGGCGAAGCCGAACAGCATCTCGTGCTGGTGCCAGAACATCAGCCCACCGAAGGGTCGCAGCAGGATGTCGCCATGCCAGAAGGCGAACCACACGCCCAGGGAGAGCACGCTGAACAGCGCCGCCAGCAGGAAGAAGGGCCGGAAGGCCAGGCGCGCCACCGGCAGGCGGGACAGCGTGGAGGAGCGAACGGAAGAGGAGGAGGTCGATTGCATGGCGCCATACCCGACTGAAACGCTTGGTTATGGCCATTGTGCCCCACTCCCGGCGCGCCTTCCATGACAGGTATCAATAATACTTCTTATGAGAAAAGTCGTTCATTCCTGTCGCGAGCGAAGAGAGGCTGGCCGCCGCCGGAGCGGAGCAACCGGAGTTGACTGGCGGCTCAATGAGGATTGTGAGCACCGCCGGTGGCCAGGATATCGAGCGCAGCAAGGAATGACGGCTTTTCGACTCAGTGGCTGGTGCCCTCCTCATACCGCGTCTTGTTCCAGACGTTGTACTTGCCGGAGGGCTTGCTCATGGGAATGCGCTTCTCCTCCTCCAGGGTATCGCCGTCATAGACGATCACGGCGCCGTCCTCTTCCCACAGGCTGAGCAGCAGCTTCTCGCCGTAGCGGTCGAACTCCACGTGGGCGGCGGTCTTGCCGGGTTCGGGAATCAGCGTCTCGACGATCTCCAGCGTGGCCTTATCGATGACGTGGACCCGGTCACGATGGGGGCCGAAGAAGACGTCCACCCAGACATAGGGGGAGTTGGCATGGCTGCGCATGAAGAAGCCGGGGCCATCGGTCTCGAGGGTCTTGATCATCGTCCAGTCCGTCATGTCGATGATCGAGACTGCCGCCCGGGTGAGGTGGGGCGTGGCCATCACGCGGCGCCCCTCGTGCTCCCAGGTGATGCCGGAGCCCAGGTGGGGCATCCCTTCCAGGGGCAGGTCGGCCACCTTCTCGCCACTGTCGAGGTTCACCACCATGCCGCCCTGGCCGTCACTCTCCCCACCTCGGGAGGCGCCGATGACGTGCTCGTAGTCGAGGTCGAAGAAGAAGTCGTCCAGGTAGTCGGGCACCGGGATGCGACGCACCTGGAAGTTGGGCGTATCGTGGCCGCGTTGCTGCTCGAGCGGGGTGGCCATATGGCCGGTGGACACCACCGGCTCGGTGGGCAGCGGCCAGGGAATCTCCCACACCTCCTCGAGGTCCTTGAGGGCGGCGATGAAACTGCCCCGCGGCGGCGCCGCATAGACCGCGCTGACCCGGGAGCTCTCGCCCTCCTCGCCCACCACCGGATAGACCTTCATCAGGTCGAGGTTGTGGGCATCGAACAGCACCAGGCTGTGGGGCAGGTAGTTGGCGGCCATCACGTAGCGGCCGTCGGCGGAGACGGCGATGTTGCGCATGTTGATGCCGGCGCGCACCTCGGCCACCACCTCCATGTTGTAGATGTCGTACTTGGTGATCCAGCCGTCCCGGGAACCGAAGAAGACATGGCGCCCGTCGGGGGTGTACTTGGGCCCACCGTGCAGGGCGTAGCGGGTCTCGAAGCGGTGGATCGGCTCGAAGGTGTCGCCGTCCAGCAGGCTGGCATGGTGATCGCCGGTCTCCACCACGATGAAGAGGTTGAGCGGGTCGGCGTCGAAGCGCGGCACATCCGGCAGGGTTCCATCCGGATGGATGACCTCGTGGCTGGCGAGGATCTCGTCGCGCCCCCAGGTGGGCTCCACCTCGGGCGCACGGTAGATCCATTCGGCCAGGGAGCGGACCTGGCCGTCGTCGAGCTGCCCGCCGAAGCCCGGCATCTGGCTGGCCGGTCGCCCGTCACGGATCACCGCCTCGGCGGCCTGCGGCTTGAGCCGCGAGAGGTTGCCCGGCAGCAGCGCCGGGCCGATGCCGCCCAGGCGCTCCTCGCCATGGCAGGCGGCGCACTGGGCCTGGTAGAGCGCGCGGGTGTCGTCGGCACCGGCCGGCACCATGGCCGTGACCAGCATCGCGGCGGCCAGGGGCGGCAGGCACTTCCGGAGGGAGACGATGCGTTTCACAGGGCAATCCGCTCCCGCACCAGTTCCAGGGTCTCGCCCTCGGCGAAGGTCGCCTCCCTGGGGGCGGGTTGGGCCAGGGTGTCGGCCAGGCGCACCACCTCGCCCACCACGATCAGGGTGGGCGGCTTCAGCTCTTCCCGCGCGATGGTCTCGACCAGCTCGCCCAGGCAGGTGATCACCTGGCGCTGTTCGGGGGTGGTGCCCCGCTCCACCAGTGCCACCGGATGGTCCGCAGGCAGGCCGTGGTCCTGCAGTTTCCGGCTGATCAGCTCGGCGTTGGCCAACCCCATGTAGAAGACCGCCGTATGATGGGGCACCGCCAGGGAGGACCAGTCCAGGGCCAGGTCGCCGTCACCCTTGCAGTGCCCGGTGACGAAGGTGACGCTCTGGGCATGGTCGCGGTGGGTCAGCGGGAAGCCGCCATAGGCGGCACACCCCTGGGCGGAGGTGATCCCCGGCACCACCCGGAAATGGATGCCGTGCTCGATCAGCACCTCGGCCTCCTCGCCCCCCCGGCCGAAGATGTAGGGATCGCCGCCCTTGAGCCGCACGACCCGCTTGCCCTCCCCGGCCAGGCGCACCAGCAGGGCGTTGGTCTCCTCCTGGGTCAGGGCGTGGCAGCGCGAGGCCTTGCCCACGTAGAAGCGCCGGGCCCGGGGGCTCGCCAGGGCCAGCACCTCACGGGAGACCAGGCGGTCGAAGACCAGACAGTCGGCCTGCTCGAGCAGCGACAGGGCCCGCAGGGTCAGAAGCCCCGGGTCACCGGGCCCGGCACCGACGATGGCCACCTCACCGGGCGCCAGCGGCGATTCGGCGAGATCATAGGAAACGCGACGTGACGGCATGGCGGAATTCCTCGCAAGCCTACTGGATTTCGACGGCCTGGATGACCTCATAGGGTGGGGAGACGTAGGGGGCAGAGATACGGCGCTCGCCCGCGTCGGCGACCCCGATCTCGCCGTTGGTCAGGTAGCAGCCGGGATCCTCCTCCCAGGGGTCGCCGGTGACCTTCCAGGCCCGCACCCGGGTGTTGCCGTTGCAGATCGACAGGTAGCGGCACTCGGCGCAGCGCCCCTTGAGCGGACGCGGGCGCTGGCGGAAGCCGACCATCAGCGGGTCCTGCGTATCGCGCCAGATCGCGGAGAAGGGGCGCTCGCGGACGCTGCCCAGGTCGTGGTCCCACCAGAAGGTGTCCGGGTGGACGTGGCCCAGGTTGTCGATGTTGGCGATGTGCTCGCCGGAGGCGTTGCCCCCCCAGTTGAGCAGGCGCTGCTCCAGGGCCTCGGCCTGCTCGGGGAAGTGCTCCCGGGCCCACATCAGCAGGAAGGGGCCGTCGGCGTCGTTGTTGCCGGTGACGTACTCGCGCTCCACGCCGCGCTCGAGCTCCTCGCGGCAGTGGTCGAAGAGCCGGGTCATGGCGTCGCGGGTCATGCGGTACCAGGCGTCCTGCTTGCTGTGGCGCCGGCCCCGGCCGCCGTAGTTGAGGTGCGAGAGGTAGAACTTGTCGACATCGTGTTCGTCGAGCAGCGCCAGGATGTCGCCGAGCTGCTCGTAGTTCTCGCGGGTCAGGGTGAAGCGCAGGCCCACCTTGATGCCGCGCTCCTTGCACAGCCTCACCGCATGCATGGACTCGCGGAAGGCGCCCTGGCGCTGGCGGATGACGTCGTGGGTGGCCTCGAGGCCGTCGATGCTGATGCCCACGTAGTCGTAGCCCACGTCGGCAATGGCGTCGATATTCTCCTCGGTGATCAGGGTGCCGTTGGTGGAGAGCCCGGTGTAGATCCCCAGTGCCCGGGAGCGACGCGACAGCTCGAAGATGTCGGGCCGCATCAGCGGCTCGCCCCCGGAGAGGATCAGCGCCGGCACCCGGAAGGCGTGCAGGTCGTCGAGGACCGCGTGGGCCTCGGCGGTGGAGAGTTCGCCTGCGAAGTCGATGTCCGCCGAGGTGGTGTAGCAGTGCTTGCAGGTCAGGTTGCAGCGGCGGATCAGGTTCCAGATCACCACCGGACCGGGCGGCTTGCGTGCCGGCGGCACCGGGGCCGGCTCCATCAGGCTCTTGATATAGCGGGTGACGCGGAACATGGCGTTCTCCTGCCTTGGTTACCCTTGCCCGGCGCGGCGCGACAGGCGCAGCCCGGTCTTCTTGAGGATGCGCGAGCTGTAGAGGATGCGATGGTCGCGGCACGCCTCGCCCAGGCGCTCGCGCAGTACCGCGGCCTGGCGCTCGACCTCCTCCCGGCTGTGGCCGTGGAGCATGGCGAACAGGTTGTAGGGCCAGTGGGGCAGGTGGCGCGGGCGGCGATAGCAGTGGCTGACGCCCTCGATGGCGGCCACCTCGCGGCCAAGGCGCTCGATCTGGGCGTCGTCGACGTCCCACACCGTCATGCCGTTGGCCACGTAGCCGAGGCGATAGTGGTTGGGCACCGCGGCGACGCGGCGGACCACTCCCCTCGCCTGCATGGCCTGCATGCGCTCGAGCACCGCCTCGCCGCTCATGCCCACCTCGCGACCCACCGCGCCCCAGGGGTCGGGGACCAGCGGCAGGCCGGCCTGGGTGGCCAGCACGATGGCACGGTCGGCAGCGTCGAGTCCTTGAGCGTCGCGATGCTGTTCGTCACGATTCGGGGCCGACCTAGACGGGCAGGTGGAGACGGACATGGAACTCCTCCTCCTTGGGCATGTTGAAGACGCGCAGGCCCGTGGCCGCCTCGATGCCGGCGATGGCCGCGTCGATGGCCTCGGGCGTCTCGGTGGCCAGCACGAACCACATGTTGAGTGCGTGCTCGCGGCGGTAGTTATGGGCCACCTCGGGGAAGGCGTTGACCGCATCACTGACACGATCGAAGTCGGCCTCGGGCACCGCCAGCGCCGCCAGGGTCAGCCCGCCGCCCAGCCGCTCGGCGTGGTACATGGGGCCGAAGCGACTGAGCAAGCCGCCCTCGCGCAGGCGATCGAGGCGGTAGAGCAGGTCGCCCTCGGCGATGCCCAGTTCCTCGGCCACTGCCGCATAGGGCCGTGTTACCAGCGGCAGGCCGTCCTGCAGGCGGTTGATCAGGCGACGATCGACGCCGTCCAGGTCGTCGAGGATCATGCCGCGCCCTCCCGCACGTAGCGGCCGCCGCACTGGCGGTAGGCGTGAGTGCTGAACAGCACCCGGTGCTCCAGCTCGCCCAGCCCCAGGCGCTCGACGATGGCGGCGAGCTCCGCCAGCACCCGCTCGCGACGGGCGCCGTGGATCATGCAGAAGAGGTTGTAGGGCCAGTCGGGCAGGCCCCGCGGGCGACGGTAGCAGAGCGTCACCGCGGTCTCCCGTGCGAGCCGACGGCCCACCAGGGTGACCCGCTCGTCCGGCACGTCCCACACCACCATGGCATTGGCCTGGATCCCCAGGCGACGATGGCGTACCACCAGCCCCAGGCGCTTGATCAGCCCCTCGGCCTGCCAGCGACGCACGCAGGCCATCACTTCATCTTCGGCGAGGCCGGCCTGCTCGGCCAGGGTCTGCCAGGGCCTGGGGGTAAGCGGCAAGCCCTGCTCGAGCAGGGCGCGCAGGCGACGATGGGCGTCCGGCTCGCCGGGCGAGCGGGCGGCATCGAGGGAGAGCGGGGTCGCGGTGCTCATGTGCGCTCCAGTTCGGCCCAGGGAATGGGAAAGGAGAGGTCGATATGGAAGCCCTCCAGCATCGGCAGGCGCAGGATCGGCACGCCCAGCCGCGCCTCCAGGGCCGCGAGCCGCGCCTCGAGCTCGGGCTCGTCCGGCGCGGTCATCACGAACCAGAGGTTGAAGTCGTGTTCGCGGGCATAGTTGTGGTTGACGCCGGGGGCGGCGTTGATGAGCTCTGCGAAGGCATCGCGCTCGACCTCGGGCACGGCCACGGCGGCGAGCAGGCTGGCGCCGGCTCGGGCGTGATCGAAGACCGGCCCCACGCGGCTGAGCACACCCAGCGACTGCAGTCGCTCCAGGCGTGAGATCACCTCGGCCTCAGAGGTGCCAAGGCGCTCGGCCACGCTGTGGAAGGGGCGGGTGCAGACCGGCAGGCCGCGCTGGTAGCTGTCAATCAGGCGGCGATCCAGGGTATCGAAGTCTCGGGCTTGGCAATGCATCGGCACAGCTCACTCGCGTCGGGATTGGCGGCGGGCTTGCGCCCGCCGCCGGTTCCCGATCAGTAGATGTCTTTCTGGGTGTTGATCACGTTGAACTTGCCGGTCGGGGTGACCAGACGCTCGTCCTTGATCACATGCTTCAGCTCGCGGGTCTCGTCATCCACGATCACCAGCGCGGAGGTCTCGTCCATGGTGTTCCAGACGGAGAACCACACCTCGTCGCCGGCCTGGTTGTACTCCGGCTGCACGACACGCTTGACCCCCTCGCCCACGTCGGCCCATTCGGCGATCGGGAGGACCTCATAGCCGGCCTCCAGGTCGTTGATGTCGAAGACCGCCACGCTCTGGCTGGGCCCCTCGCCCGGGTTGAGGGCGGTGTCGACGTAGAGGTTGTCGGACTCCGGATGGGTCTTGATGAACAGCGAGCCGCCGCCCTGGCCTTCCAGGGTACGCACCACCTTCCAGGCGTTATCGGGATGCCCTTCCGGATCCGTGCCGATCAGCTGGATGGTGGCGTCACCCAGGTGGCTGGTGGCCCACACCGGACCATGCTCGGAGTCGACGAAGTTGGCGCCACGACCCGGATGCGGAATCTTGCCCACATCGACGATGGCCTCGAGCTCACGCTCCTGGGCATCGATGACCACGATCTGGTTGGACTCGTTGGCCGCGGTGAGGAAGTAGCGGCCCGAGGCGTCCCAGCCGCCGTCGTGCAGGTAACGGGAGGTGTCGATCTCGACGGTGGAGAGGGCGTCCAGGTTCTCGTAATTCACCAGGCGGACCTTGCCGGTCTCCTTGATGTTGACGATGAACTCCGGGTGCCGGTGGGAGGCCACGATGGCCGCCACGCGGGGCTCCGGGTGGTACTCCTGGGTGTCGACGGTCATGCCGCGGGTCGCCACGATCTTCTTCGGCTCCAGAGTCTCGCCGTCCATGATCACGTACTGGGGCGGCCAGTAGGCGCCGGCGATGGCCAGGTCGTCCTCGTAGCCCTCGAACTTGGAGGTCTCGACGGAGCGCGCCTCCATGCCGATCTTGATGGTGGCGACGATCTCCGGCTCCTCCATCCACAGGTCGATCATGTCAACCTTGGCGTCACGGCCGATGACGAACAGGTAGCGACCCGAGGCGGACATGCGCGAGATGTGCACCGCATAGCCGGTGTCGAGGACCTTGACGATCTCCTTGGACTCTCCGTCGATCAGGGCGATCTGGCCGGCGTCCCGAAGGGTGACCGAGAAGAGGTTCTCGATCGCCAGGTCGTTCATCTGCTCGGTGGGACGATCCTCGGGCGCCACCCGCACCTCCCAGGTGTCCATCATCTCGGGCATGCCGAATTCCGGCGGCGTCGGCGGCTCATGCATGATGTACTTGGCCATCAGCTCGATCTCATCATCGGTGAGATCGCCCGAGGTGCCCCAGTTGGGCATGCCGGCCGCGGAGCCGTAGTTGATGAAGGCCTTGAGGTACTCCAGGCCGCGCTCCTGGGTGATATCGGTGGTCAGCGGCTTGCCGGTGGCCCCCTTGCGCAGCACGCCGTGGCAGCCGGCGCAGCGCTGGAAGTAGATCTCCTTGGCCGTCTCGAACTCGGCCTCGGTCAGGTCCGGCGCCCCGGGGGTGCGCACCGCCTTGGCAGAGCCCGGATCCACGGAGGACTCGGTGCCCTGGTAGGCGCTTTGGGACTCGTCGACGTCCTTGTGACCATCCTGAGCCTGGGCCGCACTGATCCCCAGGGCGACGGTGGTCACCGCCACGGCCAGGGGCTTGAGATACCAGTCTTTCTTCATCATCGTTCCACCTCTGTCATGATCCTTGAATGCGCTGTCGCCAGGTCATGGGCGAGTCGTTGTTGTCGTTCGCCGGATGGCCACCCGAAGCTGTACGGCCGATGACCTTCCTGCGCCAGAGATTGGCCCATTAACGCGTATAATTCATGCATCTTTAACGGGTCCCGCGCCGCTTTCCCCGGCAAGATTGACCTGTGTCAAAGGGGCTCCGGCCTACCTCCAAAGAGACATTGCGAGGCCGAAGGGATCATGCTTCATAAGCCCTGCAGGGCGGCGCTTTGACCCCCGTCAAGGCACGCCCGGCCACCAGCAGAGACACTGCCACCAGCCACGACACCGGGTCCCGCCCCTGAGGAGATGCCATGCCACTGCCCGCTCCCCGCCGTTTGTTGCTGCTGGCGCTCTGCTGGCTGCCGGCGGCCGCCCTGGCCGATGGCTCGCTCTCCGCCGAGCGGCAGCAGGAGCTCGAGACCCTGCTCTACCAGGATTGCGGCTCCTGCCACGGCATGACCCTGCGCGGCGGCCTCGGCCCCGCGCTGCCCGAGTCACGCATGAACGCCTACAGCCGCGACGGCCTGGCCGCGCTGATCCTCAACGGCGTTGCCGGCACCGCCATGCCCGGCTGGGCCGGCCTGCTGACCGAGGAGGAGGCGCGCTGGCTCGCCGACCACCTGCAGAACGACAACCCCCTGGATGAGTGAGGTTTCCATGCCCATGATGCCCCCGGCCCTTCGCAAGCCCCTCGCCGCCGCCTCGCTGCTCGCCCTGCTGGCCGGCTGCCAGGCCACTCCAAACGCGGAACTGCGCGGTACCGGCGACCTCGGCGTGGTGGTGGAGCGCGCTACCGGCAGCCTGGCGGTGGTGGATACCAGCCACCAGCGGATCCTCGAGCGGGTGGAGGGGCTGGGCGACCTGTCCCACGCCTCGGTGAAGTTCTCCCGGGATGCCCGCTACGCCTTCGTTTTCGGCCGCGACGGCGGGCTGAGCCGAGTCGACCTGCTCACCGGCGAGATCACCCACCGGGTGATGCAGTCCGGCAACAGTATTGGCGGCGCCATCTCCCAGGATGGCTCGCTGGTGGCGGTGGCCAACTACGAGCCGGGCGGCGTGAAGATCTTCGATAGCGAGACCCTGGAGGAAGTCGCGGAGATTCCGGCGACCTACCGGGACGAGAACGGCCAGGCGCAGCGCTCCAAGGTGGTGGGTCTGGTGGATGCCCCCGGCAACCGCTTCGTCTACAGCCTGTTCGAGGCCGGCGAGATCCACATGGTGGACATGAGCGAGGGCGCCCCCGAGGTGACCCGCTTCAGCGATATCGGCGAGGCGCCCTACGACGCCCTGATCGGCCCCAGCGGGCGCTACTACATCGCCGGGCTGTTCGGGGAGGACGGCCTGGCACTGCTCGACCTCTGGCATCCGGAGGCGGGGGTGCAGCGCATCCTGCCCGACTACGGCCGCGGCGAGGAGCGCCTGCCGGTCTACAAGATGCCCCACCTGGAGGGCTGGGCGATGGCCGGCGACGAGGCCTGGCTGCCGGCGGTCGGCCGCCACGAGGTGCTGGTCGCCGATAGCGACGACTGGTCGCTGGTGGAGCGCATTGCCGTCCATGGCCAACCGATCTTCGTGATGACCCGCCCCGACGAGCGCCAGGTGTGGGTCAATTTCGCCCATCCCGACAACAGTGTGGTGCAGGTGATCGACACCGAGTCCCGCGAGGTGGTGGCCACCCTGGAGCCCGGCGAGGCGGTGCTGCACATGGAGTTCACCCCCCGGGGCGAGCAAGTATGGATCTCGGCCCGCGACAGTGACCGGGTGGTGGTCTACGACACCCGCACCCTGGAGGAGGTCGCCCGCCTCGACAGCGAATCGCCCAGCGGCATCTTCTTTACCGACCGGGCCCATCGCATCGGGTTGTAAGAGGTCAGCGGCGCACTTGCAGCGGCACTTCGGAGTAGCCACCGGCGGGAATAGAGGGCGCGTAACGCGGGGCGGCCGGGCAGCAGGCCAGGGTAGGCGCGCAGGGGACACGGAAGCTCGGGGTGGCCCGCCAGGTAGCGCATCAGGATGCCGATGCTTGCCGCCCGGCTCCTCGCCGTGTCGATCATGCGTCGGGTAGGGGGGCCATCCGACCACACTTCGACCAAAGGCGCATTGATGCATGTCATCCACTTCAATCACGCGGACGCGACTTGAGACCCAGGCGGCGGGCCTGGCGGTGCAGGTTGCCGGGGTCCAGCGCCAGGTCTCGGGCGGCGGCCGCCCAGTTGCCGCCATGCGCGGCCAGGGCATCACGGATCAGCCGCCGCTGGAAGGCCTCGGTGGCCTCCCGCAGGCCGAAGCCGGCCTCTGTCTCATCGCCGACGATGCCGGGAGCCGCTGAGGTGTCGGCCGCCACGGGGGCGTCCCCGCGCGGCAGCTGGAGATGGCCCGGGTCGATACGCAGGACCGCCGCCCGCTGGCCCGGCACGGTGAGGGCCTCCTGTTCGCCGAGGGCCCGCAGGGCGGCACGGGCCAGCACATGCTCCAGCTCGCGCACGTTGCCGGGCCAGTGCCAGCCGAGCAGGGCCGCCTGGGCCTCGGGAGCGAAGCGCAGGTTGGCCACCCCGAGGCGCACCCGGTTGTCCTCCAGGAAGTGGCCGGCCAGCAGCGGGATATCCTCGGGGCGCTCACGAAGCGGCGGCACCTCAAGCGGGAAGACGCCGAGCCGGTGATAGAGGTCCTCCCGGAAGCGCCCGGCCCCGACCTCGGCGGCCAGGTCGCGGTTGGTCACGGCGATCACCCGGACATCCACCCGCCGCGCCTGCTCGCTGCCCAGCGGCTGGATCTCCCCCTCCTGCATCACCCGCAGCAGCTTGGGCTGCAGTGCCAGCGGCAGTTCGCCCACCTCGTCGAGCATCAGGGTACCGCCATCGGCCATCTCGAAGTGTCCGCGGTGATCCTTCACCGCTCCGGAGAAGGCGCCACGCCGATGGCCGAACAGGGCGCTCTCGATCAGGCTCTCGGGCAGGGCGGCGCAATTGACCTGCACCAGGGGGCCACCACGCCGTGCGGAACGCCGGTGCAGTTCACGGGCCACTCGCTCCTTGCCCACCCCGGTCTCGCCATGCAGCAGCACGTTCATCCCGGTGGGCGCCACCAGATCAACGGCCGTCATCAGCCGTTGCATGGCAGGGCTGCTCCAGTGCTGCAGCCCGCTGCCGGAGGCCTCGCCTCCCAGCACCTCGCTGAGCCGCGAGCGGGTCTCCGCCAGGCGTTCTGCCAGGCGCAGGCAGACGGCCAGCAGCTCGGCGGCGGCCAGCAGCTCCGCCTCCTCCAGATCCCGCAGTGCCCCGGCAGACAGGGCGTCCAGGGTCAGCAGGCCAATCAGTCGCCCCTCGTCGCACAGGGCCACTCCCAGGCAGTCGTGCACCTGATTGAGGTCCTCGTCGAGCAGGCCGTCGAAGGGGTCCGGGAGGTCGCTGTCCGTCGGGAAGCGGCACACGCCGGGATGGGCGGCGATGGCGGCGAGCCGGGGGTGCTGCGCCGGCTCGAAGCGTCGTCCGCGCACCTCGTCGGGCAGGCCCAGTACGGCCACCGGCTGCAAGGCGCCGTCCTCCATCACCATCAGGGTGGCGGCATCCAGCGGATAGCGCCCCACCAGGGCCTGGAGCAGGGCATCCCACTCGCCGGCCAGGGAGGCGTCCGGCGCCCGCTCAGTCAGGCAAGCCAGCAGTTCGCGCAGGGCGCGCAGGAAGTCGGTCATGGCACTGTGTTTTCGACAATGAGGGACATAATGACAACAGAGATCGTGTCAATTTGCCACTATCTCGCTGTCTGGCGTGCCGTGCCCACGTCAGTGCTCCCTGGCGACGGAGGCCTTCATGCTGCACTGCGACATGTTGTCCGGGGACGGGGTGGCACGACTCTTGCTTACGGGGAGGGGCCAATCCAAGAATACCCCCTGACAGAAGGATTCCCATGCTGACGACAGAGCAGGAGCAGTTGATCGCGGCCACCGCCCCCGTGGTGGCCGACCATCTCGATGCCATCACCCAGCGCTTCTACCCGCTGATGTTCGAGCGCTATCCGCAAGTGAAGCCGCTCTTCAACCAGGCCCACCAGCAGGATGGCGGCCAGCCGCGGGCCCTGGCCGGTGCCGTGCTGGCCTATGTGGGGCTGCGCCAGGATCCCCAGCAGGCACGCGGCGTGCTGTCCACCGTGGTCAGCAAGCACGTCTCCCTGGGTATCCAGCCCGACCAGTATCCCATCGTCGGCGAGTGCCTGATGGCCGCCATCGGCGAGGTGCTGGGCGAGGCGGTGACCCCGGAGGTCGCCGCGGCCTGGAGCGGCCTCTACGAGGAGCTCGCCGGCCTGCTCATCGAACTGGAGGACCACCGCTACCGGGAGTTCGAGGGACGCCCCGGCGGCTGGCGCGGCACGCGCCGCTTCCGCATCGCCGACATCCGCCAGGAGAGCGCGGTGATCCGCTCCTTCGTGCTGGAACCCGAGGACGGCGGCCCGGTGGCCGACCACCAGCCGGGCCAGTTCATCGGCGTGAGGCTGACCATCGACGGCGAGCCGGTCTATCGGCACTACAGCCTCTCGGACGTGCCGAACGGCAGCCACTACCGGATCTCGGTGAAGCGCGAGCCGGAGGGGCGCGCCAGCCGTCACCTGCACGATGCCTTGGGCGTCGGCGACACCCTGGAGTTGCTGCCCCCCGCCGGCGACCTGACCCTGGAAGACGGTGACGAGCCCCTGCTGCTGGCCAGCGGCGGCGTCGGCCAGACCCCGATGCTGCCCATGGCCCGCCATGCCCTGACCCAGGGGCGCCGGGTGGTCTACCTGCACGCCGCCCTGGACGCCGAGCATCACGCCTTCCGCGATGAGGTCGCGACCCTGGCCGAGGCCCACCCGGAGCGGCTTCGGGCCGTGAGCATCCACGAGCGCGGCGACGATGCCGACCATGCTGGTCGGATCGACCGCGAGCTGCTAGCCCGCCTGGTTCCCGAAGGGGCCCGCTGCTACTTCGTGGGCCCCCAGGGCTTCATGACGGCCGTGGACCGGGCCCTCGCCGAACTGGGCGTGCCCGGCGAGCGTCGCCACTACGAGCACTTCGGCCCCTCGCGCCCCCTCGGCGCGGCCTGACATTCCTCCTCCTCTCCTACCAAGAGCGCCCCGGCACCGCCGGGGCGTTTGCTTTACTGCTTAGCCTGTTGTCTGAACACGTCGGCAAGGACGACTTCACAGATTGTGATTTTGGTTATATAATTTGTTTTTGCTATTCTATTTAATTATATATCGTCATTCCGGGAGCTCATATGCAGCTGCATTTCGAGCGCGTCGCCAAGTCTTTCGGCGATCTGCAGGTCATCGAGACCTTCGACGACACCATCGCCGACGGCGAGATCGTCGCGCTAGTGGGTCCCTCGGGTTGCGGCAAGTCGACCCTGCTGCACATGGTGGCGGGCCTCCAGCAGGCCAGCGCCGGCGAGGTGCGCGCCGACGGCCAGCCGGTGAGCCATCCGGCGCCCGAGCGCACCCTGGTGTTCCAGGAGCATGCCCTCTATCCCTGGATGACGCTGGAGGCAAATGTCGCCCTGGCCCTGGAGTTCCAGGACCAGCCGGCGCGCGAGGCCCGTAAGCAGGCCAGCGAGTGGCTGGCGCGGGTCAAGCTCGACGGCTTCGAGGGCTACTATCCCCACCAGGTCTCGGGGGGCATGCGCCAGCGCTGCGCCCTGGCCCGGGCCTTCATCGCCCGGCCCAAGGTACTGCTGCTCGACGAACCCTTCGGCGCCCTGGACGCCCTGACCCGCATGACCCTGCAGAGCGTGCTGCGAGACCTCATCGAGGAGGAGCGCCCGACGGTGGTCCTGGTCACCCATGACGTCGACGAGGCGCTCTACCTGGCCGACCGAGTGCTGGTATTCAGCCAGCGACCGGCTCGTGTCCTCGAGTCGTTCACCCTGGGGCATATCCCCAAGACCCACGACCTCACGGCCTTCGCGGACATCCGTCGCGAGGTGCTGACCCTGCTGGGCATCGACACCGACACCCCGAGCGCCGAACCGCGTCGGGTAGAGAGAGGAGAAACCGCATGATCCGTCGCCTGTTCATCCCCCTGCTGGCCCTCGGCCTGGCCGGCCCCGCGATAGCCGAAAATGAGGAGTTCCGCGTCGGCTATGTCCGCGTGATGGACGACGCCCAGGTGATGCTCGCCTACGAGGCCGGCCTCTACGCCAAGCACGGCCTCGACGCCGAGCTGATCGAGTTCAGTTCCGGCACCGACCTGATCAAGGGCATCGTTGGCGGGCAGCTCGACATCGGCGTGCTGGGCTTCTCCAACGCCTTCACCTGGGCCGGCCGCGGCGCCGACCTGAGGATCGTCGGCGGCGCCCAGCGCGGCTATCATGCCCTGCTCGCCCATGACGACGCCGGCATCGACGAGGTGGCCGACCTGGCCGGCAAGGACCTCGCCTCCCAGAAGCAGGGCAGCACCGCCGACATCGTGCTCAAGGGCGTGACCCTGGCCGAGGCGGGCCTGTCCGACGACGACCTCAACATCATGGGCGTGGCGCCCTCGGTGGCGGTTCAGTCGCTGGCGGGCGGCCGCGTCGACGCGGCCTTCCTGTTCGAGCCCTACGCCAGCATCGCCAAGCTGCAGGCCCCGGTGACCGAGATCTACGAGATCGGTGAGGTGTGGCCCTTTCCGTGCATGGTGGTGATTACCGCCGAGGAGACCCTCGAGGAACGCCGAGAGGTACTGTGGGCCGCCCTGGACGCCCAGCGCGAGGCGATAGAGATGCTCGAGAGCGACCCCGAGGAGGCCGCCGGCTACATCACTTCCTACTTCGTCAAGGAGGACGTGATCGAGACCCGCGACCAGGGCGAGATCGCCAGCGAGAAGGTGATTGCCGACGCCATCGCCACCAACGACTTCAGCGCCGAGCTCACCGAGGCGGACATCGAGCGCATGAAAGAACTGGCCGGCATCATGCACGAGCAGGGCATCCTCGAGCAGGCCGACTTCGACGTCGACGCCCTGCTGGATCTCGGCTGGCAAAAAGAGCGCGAGCTGTAAGCCATGAGCACCACCTCCTCCACCGGCGTGGCCAGCAAGAAGGCCTATGTGCTGGCCATCCTCTTCATCCTGTTCTTCTGGCAGGTGGCCGCCTGGTTCCTGCCCGACTTCCTGATGCCCGACGTCCACGTGGCACTCGGCCGGCTGTGGCAGGAACTGGGCAGCGGCGAGTTCTACCAGGGGCTCGGCAACAGCATGGGCCGGCTCGGTGCCGGCTATGGCGCCGCCCTGGTGGCCGGGGTAGTGCTCGGGCTCGTGGGGGGCACTCTCAACGCGGTGCGCAGCACCCTGAAGGCGGCCATCATCATCCTGCAGTCGATCCCCTCGATCGCCTGGGTGCCGCTGTTCCTGATCCTGATGGGTTTCGGCAACCTGCCGATCATCGTGGTGGTGGCGGTAGGCGCCTTCTTCCCCACCGCGCTCAGCGTGATGAACGCCACCGAGAGCGTCGAGCGGGTACACATCGACGCGGCGCGGGTGATGGGGGCCTCGCGCGCCCAGATGCTCAAGCGGGTCTACTTCCCGGCGGTCACCCCCGAGCTGATCACCGGCGCCCAACTCGCCTTCGGCAACGCCTGGCGGGCGCTGATCTCCGCGGAGATGATCGTCGGCTTCAGCGCCGGGCTCGGCAAGTCGCTGGCCTACTCCGGCGAGATCGCCGACATGACCGGGGTGATGACCAACATCCTGGTCATCGCCGTACTGGCGGCGGTGATCGACCAGGTGCTGCTGGAGCGCGTCAAGCATCGGCTGCTGCGCTACCAGTACCTCTGAGCCGGCCCGGCACACGGCCATGACGCCCCGTCCTTGGCGGGGCGTCACCAGTCCCTATCCAACCGGGCCGAATCATGGGGCTGCAGCCACGCCTCGGCCCCCTGCTGCCCGACCGGCTGCGCATGGACATCATGGATCCAGCCAAGCAGGGGAAACGCCATGGTACACCTCATGGCGGTCGTCATGGTTTTTAGCTGCCACGCGCCAGCAGCATCGCCTTGATCTGGCCGATGGCGCGCATCGGGTTGAGCCCCTTGGGACACACCCAGGTGCAGTTGGCGATCTGTCGGCAGCGGAACACGCTGAAGGGGTCGTCGAGCTCGGCCAGCCGCTCGTCGGTGGCGGTGTCCCGGCTGTCGATCAGGAAGCGGTAGGCCTGGATGAGGCCGGCCGGGCCGATGTACTTGTCCGGGTTCCACCACCAGGAGGGGCAGGCCGAGCTGCAGCAGGCGCACAGGATGCATTCGTAGAGGCCATCGAGCTTCTCGCGGTCCGCCGGGCTCTGGCGTCGCTCGGTGGCGGTGGGCGGCTGGTCGTTGATCAGCCAGGGGCGGATCTTCTCGAACTGGCGAAAGAACAGCGTCTGATCGACGACCAGGTCGCGGATCACCGGCATGCCGGGAAGCGGACGCAGGGTCAGGGTATCGCCGCTGCCCAGCACCTCCTCCACCGGCGTGATGCAGGCCAGGCCATTCTTGCCATTGATGTTCATGCCATCGGAGCCGCACACCCCCTCACGGCAGGAACGCCGAAAGGCCAGGGTGGCATCGCGCTGCTTCAGGTGCTCGAGGACATCGAGCACCATCGCCTTGCGGAAACGCTCCTCCACGTCCAGCGTCTCGAGGCGTGGCCGGTCATCCTCATCGGGATGGTAGCGATAGAGCCGTACCTTGATCATGGGTATCTCCTCGCCGGGCCATGGCGTGCCATGGGGCCATGGGCCATATGCCGCCACCTTCGCGTTTCGCGTCACTCCAGCCAGTAGTCATTGGCCGCGGCGACGGTCTGGAAGTGGGTGGCGATGACGTGGGAGGCCGCGATCAGGCTGTCGGGATCCTCCGCGTATTCGGGTCGCTGCGCCTTGCGCACCTCGGCATCCGGCTGGGTGGTGCCCACCCCCTTCTGGGAGAGCGTCACCGCCAGGGCGAAGCCCTCCTGGGGCGTGTCGGTGATCAGGCTCGGCAGCCATACATCGCCGGAATCCATGGCTTCATGGTCATCGGCCAGGGCGGCACTGCCCAGCAGCAGCGAGGCCGCCAGCAGCAGGGCGCCTGCGACCTTGCCTGGCGAAGGTGATACTCGATGATGCGTCGACATGATGGCCTCCTGCGTTGACAAGCGCGAGCCCCGTGGGCCCGCCATTAACAAGCATAAAAGATACTTCTTTAAAGTTAGCCAAGGGCGCAGCGGCGTCAAGGCGGTCCCGGCTGGCCCCGCCCCATGTCGCTACGCCTCGGCGGGCGCCCTGCGCGCCCAGCCCCAGTCGTCGAACAGCACGTAGAGCGCCGGGATCACCAGCAGCACCAGCAGGGTGGCGCTGAGCAGGCCGAACACCACGGCGATTACCAGCGGCTTGATGGCATCCGCCTGGCTGCTGGTCTCGGCCAGCAGCGGCGCCAGGCCCGCGATAGTCGTGGTGGAGGAGATCAGGATGGCACGCAGCCGGTCGCGGCAGGCCTGACCGGCGGCCGCTGCCGCGTCCAGGCCCCGCTCGCGGTGCGTCTTGATGAAGTGGATCAGCAGGATGGCATTGTTGACCACGATGCCGGCCAGCGAGGCGGCGCCGATCAGCGAGGGCATGGAGAGGTAGTAGCCCATGATCACGTGCCCCCAGAGGGCGCCGATGAAGGCCAGCGGGATCGAGAGCATGACGATCAGCGGCTCCACGTAGCTGCGGAACTGGAAGGAGAGGATCAAGAAGATCCCCACCAGGCCGATCAGCAGCCCACGGGCGATGGAGCCGCCGGTCTCGGCGGAGCTGGCCACCTGCCCCTCGAAGGTGACCGCCACCTCGGGATGGCGCGCCTCGAAGTCGGCCAGCCAGCCGCTGCCGACGAGGTCGTCGACGATGGCCTGGCCGCTGGCCTGGCGGGCGTCCACGTTGGCCTCCACGGTGACGGTACGCCGCCCGTCGATGCGGGTGATACGCGCCCACTCGCGGCGCTCGGCGACCTCGGTCACCACCGAGAGCGGCACCCGGCTGCCGTCGGGGAGCATCAGGGTCTGGTCGGCCAGGTCGTCGAGACCGTCGCGGTCGGCCTCGGCCTGGCGCACCAGTACCTCGATCTCCTGCTCGCCGATGCGCTGGGTATCGGCGATCTCACCGAGCAGGCCGGCACGCAGCTGACTCGCCACCTCCTCGGCGGTGAGCCCCAGGCCGTGGGCGCCCGATGCCAGGGAGTAGGCGCGCTGGGGCTTGCCCAGGCGCTGGTCCTCCATGACGTTGTAGACCGCCGAATAGCCCTCGAGGCGCTCGGTCAGCTCGAGCGCCGCCGCCTTCATGGCCTCGAGGTCCTCGCCGGTCAGGCGCACCTCCACGGGCACCCCGGCGGGGCCGAACCCCGGTTCCTGGATGATCAGGCGCTGCACCCCCGCGATCTCGCCGATCGCCTCCCGCCACTCGGCGGTCAGCGCATCCAGGGTCAGGGTGCGCCGCTCGGCGGTGAGCAGGTCGACGCTGACCGTGGCCACGTGGGGACCGGCCTCCCGGGCGCTGAGATTGTGGTTGAAGCGCACCTGGATCGCCTCGACCAGCGCCGCGCCTTCGGGCTGCCCGGGCGAATGGCGTGCATCGAGCTCGCCCATGGCCGCCTCGACCCGCTCGGCCACCGCCTCGGTGCGCTCGAGCGGCGTGCCCTGGGGCATCAGGATGCGTGCCTCCAGGACGTCACCGTCGATATCGGGCATCGCCTCGCTGCCGACGTGACCACCGGCCATAAAGCCGACAGACGCTAATAGCAGGGTAACTACGAGCCCCAATACCGCATGACGGAAACGGATCGCCCGGTCGGCCAGCCGCCCCACGCCCTCGCGGAAGCGCTCGAAGCCGCGGTCGAAGGCGCTGCGAAAGCGGGAATCATGGCCCTGCTGCAGGTGCGTCACACTGCCCTTGAGATGGTGGGGCAGGATCCAGAACGCCTCGACGAGGCTCGCCGCCAGGGCGGCGATCAGCACCACCGGCAGCACCTCCAGTACCGCCCCCAGCTCGCCGGCCAGGAAGGAGAGCGGCACGAAGACCGAGGCGGTGGTCAGGAACGACGACAGCACGCCGGGCAGCACCTGACGGGTCCCCGCCACCACCGCCTCCAGCGGCGTGGCACCCTCCCTGGCGTGGACGGCGATGTTGTCGGTGATCACGATGGCGTCGTCCATGACGATGCCGATGGCCATCAGCAGGGCCACCAGGGTGATCATGTTCAGGGAGAGGCCGGCGAGCCCCATCACCAGGAAGGCCCCCATGAAGGCCGCGGGCAGCCCCAGCACCGCCCACAGCGCCAGCCGCGGGCGGAAGAACAGGCTCATCACCAGCACCACCAGCGCCAGCCCCATGACGCCGTTGCCCACCAGCATCTGCAGGCGGTCGCGGACGATGCGGGTCATGTCCTGGGTCAGGGTCAGCGTGATGCCACCATCGAAGCGGCGGTGCTCTGCCTCGATCAGCCCCTCGAGGCGCTCCTTCACCGCCAGGGCGTCGTCGCGCAGGCTCTTGCTCACCTCCAGCACCACCGCCGGTTCGCCGTTGAAGCGAATCTTCTCCTCCTCGCGTTCGCCGGACTCGGTCAGGCTGGCGATGTCGCCCAGGGTGAGCTCACCGCCGGCCGGATCGGACATCACCACCAGGCGCGAAAGCTCGGCAAGCGAGCGGCGCTGGTCGGTGAAGCGCAGCAGGATATCCTGCTCGGGGGTTTCCAGGGTGCCCAGCGGCAGGTCCAGGCTCTGGGCCGAGATCCGCCGCGCCAGCTCGCGGGCCGAGAGGCCGTGCTGGCCGAGCACCTCGCCGGGCACCTCCACCTGCCACTGGCGCTGGGACATGCCGTGGATCGCCACGTCCGCCACGCCGGGCAGCGCCATGATGCGCTCCTCCAGGCGCAGGGCGTACTCCTCGAGCTGGCCGGCGGGCATGTCGGATGACACCGCGACCGCCGCCACCAGGTCGCTGCGGTGCAGCTCGCGCACCACCGGTGGGTCGGCCCGGGCTGGAAACTCGCTGATGGCACCGACCTCGGTGTCGATCTCGCCGAGAAAGCGCAGGGGATCGCCGCCGGCCTGCATGGTGGCGGTGGCGCTGGCCAGGTTGTCCTGGGCCACGCAGACGAACTCGTCGAGGAACTCCACCCCCTTCACCGCCTCATGCAGGCGGCGGCACACGGCGTCCTCCACGTCCGCGGCGCTGGCCCCGCGATAGACCACCTCGACGCTCGCCTCCACCGGGCGGTAGTCGGGGAAGGTCTCGCGCTTGAGCGACGGGGCGGTGAAGAGCCCGGCGGCGAGCAGCAGCACCAGCAGCAGGTTGGCGGCAGTGGGGTGGGCGGCGAACCAGCGGATCATGGCTGCGCTTCCCTGTGTCCTTCACCCAGCGCCTGCTCGGCGATACGTGTCTCCAGGGCCTCATCGCGACGCGGGGCGAGGGCCATCCCGGCGATCGCCGCGGGCAGGTCATCGACCACCACCCTCTCGCCCGGGGCAAGGCCGGTCGCGATCACCGCCAGGTTGCCCAGCTCGAAGGCCACGCTCACCGCGCGCCGTTCGAGGCGCGCCTCGGCGTCCACCAGCCACACCTCACCCTGATGCACCGCACTGGCCGGTATCACCAGCCGAGGCTCAGGGCTGGGCGCGGACAGCCGCGTACGCACGTACATGTCGCGCTGTAGCGGAGGGCGATCCGGCGGCCGAGCATCGCGGTAGGGATGATCGACCCGCACCACCACGCGTACCGTACGGGTGGCAGGATCCAGCCCGCTGGCCACGCGCACCAGTTCCCCCGACCAGCCCACGCCCTCGGCGCCGGCCAGGAAGAGTTCGGCCTGCACCGCCGAGAAGTCCATTCGCTCGTCCAGGTCCAGCCCCTGGCCGACGGGTTCATCGGGCAGGATCGCGGCCATCAGGCGACGCATCATGGCGATGGGAATATGCGCCTCCACCTCGGCGGCGGCCAGGCTCTCGGCCTGGAACAGCCGCTGCCCGGTGCCGACGAACTGGTGCAGCTCCACCTCCACCTCGGCCAGGCGCAGGTCATAGGGCGCCTCGAAGCGAGTGTCGGCCAGGTCCTGCCGGGCGTGGGCCAGGCGCACCGCGGCGCGCTCACGCTGCGCCTCGAGCACCTCGCGCCGTGCGGGCAAGAGCGCCAGGCTGTTCTCCAGGGAAGCCACCGCCTGGCGCTGGCCCAGGGTGCTGCGGCGCTGCTCGTCGCGTCGTGAGCTGGAGACCGAGCCGCTGGCCGCCAGGCGCTCGATGCGCCCCAGCTCCTGCTCGGCCAGGGCGAGCGCCTGCTGTTCCAGCTCCAGCAGGCGGCGGGTGTTCTCCTCCTCGGCCTCGAGCTGGGCCAGCTCGCCGGCCAGGCTGGCCAGTTCCGCCTCGGCTTCGGCAATGGCCAGCTCATAGCGGCTGGGATCCAGTGCCACCAGCAGGGTGCCCTCGGGCAGCAGGGTGCCGCTCTCCAGTTCCGGATGGCGCTCGACGACGCGCCCCGCCACGTTGGCCGTCGCCTGCCAGGTCTCGGCGGGACGCGCCACGCCGTGGCCGCGCGCTTCCAGGCGCACGTCCAGGGGGCGGACCTCGACGATCCTGACCGGGGTGGCGGAGGCCGCCGCCTCCTGGCGTTCGGGGGCCTGCCGGTTGGCCACGAAGACGACCAGCAACGCCACGCCCATGACGACGCCGATCAGCACCGCCAGCCCCCGCCCCAGCCGCCGTATCGAGGGCCTCATGGATCACCTCCCGCATCCGCGCGAATGCCGTGTCGGTAGAGCTCGAAGGCCGCCGGCGCCCGGTCGACGATGCCTGCCACGTCGTCAGCGATCAGCGACTGCAGCACCAGTCCCTGGACGCAGCCGATGAACTGGGTCGCCGCCGCATCCAGGTCGAGCCCGGGGCGCAGCTGCCCTCGACGCCGGGCCTCCTCGAGCAGGCCCAGCAGGCGCCGGCGATAGCGTTCCAGCAGTTCGCGCACCAGTCGACTGGCGGCCGTGGGCCGCGGGTGCTGCAGCTGGCCCATCAGCAGCCGCGGCACCCCCGGGTGCTCGGCGATGAAGGCCACGTGGGCGAGGAACATCGCCTCTAGGGCAAGCAGAGGGTCCTCGACGCCCTCGGCGGCGGCGGCGATCCTCGCCATCACCCGCTCGGCGACCCAGGCCACCGCCGCCTCCCAGATGGCCTCCTTGCTGGCGAAGTGGCGAAACAGCGCCCCCTGGGTGACGCCCATGCGTCGGGCGATACGCCCGGTGGTCAGGGTGGCGGGTTCCTCACGGCCGCATAGCTCGATGACGGCCTCCACGGTGCGCTCCCGACGCTCGTTGGCGGGGAGATGCTGGCGCTGCGACATGCTCGAGCCTCAAAAGATAGTAATCAGTTACTATCTAGCACTGGGTCGATGCCTCCGCCAGCGGAAAGCCGCCGCGGGATGACCTCGATCAAAGGGCAGTGGAAAGGCTCAGCCCCCCGGTTTCAGCCCCAGTCGCCTGGCCAGCTTGTGCAGGTTAGAGGGGTCCAGCGCCAGGCGCCGAGCCGCTGCCGCCCAGCGGCCGTCGCAGGCGTCCAGCGCCTCGCGGATCGCCCGGCGCTGGGCCCGTTCCACGCTCTCGCGCAGGCTCGATGCGGCGACCTCAGCGGCGTGCTCCGACGCTTCCGGTGCTCCCCCGCCTCCCCCCTCGGGGACGGGCAGGTCGAGCCAGGCTGGCGCCAGGGTGATGATCTCGTCGCGCCGCGCGCCGTGGCTCAGGGCCTTGATCGCAGCGCGGCTGATCACATGCTCCAGTTCGCGCACGTTGCCAGGCCACGCATAGGCCAGCAGCATCTCCTCGGCGTCCGCCGAGAGGCGCAGGCTGCGCACCCCGAGCCGGGTGCGGTTGATCTCCAGGAAGTGGCCGGCCAGTACCAGCACGTCGCTGCCCCGCTCGCGCAGCGGCGGAATGGCCACCGGATAGACCGACAGGCGGTGATAGAGGTCGGCGCGGAAGCTGCCGTCGCGTACCGCCTCGGCCAGTTGCCGGTTGGTGGCAGCGATGATGCGCACGTCGACACGCCGCGGGACATCCTCGCCCAGGCGCTGCACCTCGCCCTCCTGCAGGGCGCGCAGCAGCTTGGCCTGGACCGGCAGCGACAGCTCGCCCACCTCGTCGAGCAACAGGGTGCCACCGTCGGCCGCCTCGAAGCGCCCGGCGCGCTCGGCGGTGGCGCCGGAGAAGGCCCCCTTCACATGGCCGAACAGCTCGCTCTCGGCCAGCGACTCCGGCAGGGCGGCGCAGTTGACCTGCACCAGCGGGGCGGCGTGTCGAGTAGAGCGACGGTGGAGACGGCGGGCAAAGAGCTCCTTGCCCACCCCGGTCTCGCCACTGAGCAGCACCGGCAGGTCCACTCCCGCCACCACATCGAGCTCGCGCAGCAGCCGCTGGAGTTCTGCGCTGTGGCCGAGGATATCGCGCGCCTCGGGGGCCGCCAGCGGCAGGCCGCTCTCCTGCTGGGCCATGCGCAGGGCGCGCAGGTCACGCTCCAGGCGGCTGACCCGCACCGCCGCCTCGACCAGCAGCGCATAGCGTTCCAGGGCCGCCCGGTCGGCGGTACCGAAGGTCCCCGCCTCCAGCGCATCAAGGGTCAGTGCCCCCCAGGGCTCGCCCTCCACGTGCAGGCTGATCCCCATGCAGTCGTGGACATGCAGCGGCTGGCCGGGCTGCTGCTCCACCAGGCCATCGTAGGGGTCGGGCAGGCTGGCATCGGGCGGGAAGAGGGTGGTGCGCCGACTGGCGAGGATGGTGGCGAGGCGTGGATGCTGGGCCACCTCGAAGCGCCGTCCCAGCGCCTCGCGCACCAGGCCGTCCACGGCCAGTGGCACCAGGCTGCCCTCCTCCAGGCGCAGCAGGCAGACGGCGCCGCAGCGAAAGCCTTCGCGCAGGGTCCGTACCAGGCGCTGCAGGCGCACCGCGCTGGGCAGGTCGGCGACCAGGTCCGCCAGCAGGGTCTCGTCGAGCATGGTGATATTCACCTTCAAGGGTTCTATCTACCCTAATCGATTCGGGTATTTTTCACCATCATGGCCGCAAGGCCCCATAAAACAGGCCGCTGGAAAATGGCACGCCGCTTGCTCCATGTAGACCGTCACCTCTCTGACCAAGGAGCTCCTGCCATGAGCCTGATCGAACAGACCGTCGGCCGCACCGCCCTGACCCTGCCGGGTGCCACCCGGGTGTTTCGCGACCACAATATCGACTTCTGCTGCGGTGGCCGCATCAGCCTGCGCGAGGCCGCCGAGCGCATCGGCCTGGCCCCCGAGGCGCTGGTGGACGCGCTCGAGGCGTTGCCGTCCGGGGCCAGCGACGAGCGCGACTGGCAGTCGGCCAGCAACGACGAGCTGATCGACCATATCCTGACCCGCTACCACGACGTCCACCGCCAGCAGCTACCCGAACTGGTGCGCATGGCCCGTCGCGTCGAGCAGGTCCACGGCGAGCGTGACACCTGCCCCAACGGCCTGGCCGACCTGCTCACCACGATCTACCAGGAGATGGAGAGCCACATGCAGAAGGAGGAGCAGATCCTCTTCCCGATGCTGCGCCGGGGCATGGGCGCCCAGGCCCGGGGGCCCATCGCGGTGATGCGCCACGAGCACGACGACCACGGCGAACATCTCGAGCAGCTGGCGACGCTCACCGACGACATCACCCCACCCAAGGGCGCCTGCACCACCTGGCGCGCGCTCTACACCGGGCTGCACGAGTTCCGTGACGACCTGATGCAGCACATCCACCTGGAGAACAACCTGCTCTTCGAACGCGCCGGCTGAGCGCCAGGCGCACCCAACCGCGACGCGTCGCCATGCCGGTGGCGCGTCAGGGAGGCCACCATGAAAGCCATCGTTCTCGAACGCCTGCACGCCGACCACCATCGCTATGCGGCGCTGCTCTGCATCCTCGACCGCCAGCTGCATATCGCGGCCTGCGACGAGTTCCCCGACTACCGACTGCTGGCCAGGCTATGCCACTACCTGACCCACCAGCCCGAGGAGTGGCACCATCCGGTAGAGGATGTCCTCTTCGCCCGTCTGGCCGGCTGCCATGCGCAGAGCGGCGAGCTGCTGGCGGTGCTCAGCGAGGAGCACCGGCGGATCACCCGCGATGGAAACGAACTCGAGGCGAGCTTCCGCCGCCAGGCGGATGAGGTACCGGAGGATGAGCTCGACCCCGGCCGACTCAACCTGGCTCGCGCCTTCAGCGAGCTCTATCACCATCACCTGCACAGCGAGAACCGCCACCTCTATCCGCTCATCGAGCGCTGTATCCCCGCCGCCGAGTTGGATGAGATGTCGCCCCGCATCCCGCTTGCGAGCCCCGCCGAGGGCAGCCCCGGCTTCCAGAAGCTCTACCGGCAGATCGCCGATCACCACACCGGGCTGCGTCTGGGCCACAGTGAACAGGCCGACTTCTGCCCGCTCTGCGACGCCAGGCCGGCGACCGCTTCCTGATTCGCCAATCTGCTGATTCCATGGTATCGGCCCCCATGGACATCCGCCCATGGGGGCTCGTTGCACCGGCCTAGTCGCAACGGGTGCCGCGGTCGTAATGGAAGGTCATGAAGACGATGCCCGGCGTCATCACCAGCCGCCAGGCCAGCTCCACCTCGTCATCGAACTGCTCGTCGAAGGTGCGAACCGTGTCGATCAGGGTCTCGAGCCAGAGGTCATAGAGCGCCGGGGCGATGTCGAGGTGGGCGCGATCGTGGCTGATCGCCACCTGCTGCAGGTAGTAGTCGGCATGGCTCGACGCGTAGAACGCCAGCAGGTGATAGAAGGCCTTCTTGAGCATGGCCCGCTGGCGCGCCATGTCGGTATGGCGAAACTTCACCGCCACCTCCGGGGAGGCCGCAAGAAAGCGCTCATAGAAGGCCTCGAAGAACGCCTGTCCCTCGACCTCCCGGCTCAGGACCCGCACGTAACTCGCATCGAACAGCCGTTCAATGTCCATGACCACCCCGCCTGATGAGCAGGCCTGACCCAAGACTAGGTCAGACACTCGCGCCAGGCCTTGCCGGATGTCGGTCGCATGGCCCCGGCATGACCTGCATCACGCCACCGGCGAATGCCGCCTCGCCATGACGCCAGTCAAGGGCCCGGCTGGGATGGTCGACTAGCATGGTCGGGTTTTCATCGAGAGGAGTCTCGCCATGGAGCTCGTCTGCCCCGCCGGCAACCTGCCCGCCCTGAAGCGTGCCGTGGACGAGGGCGCCGATGCCGTCTACTTCGGCTTTCAGAACACCACCAACGCCCGTCAGTTCGCCGGCCTCAACTTCACCGACAGGCGCGCCCGGGAGGGCATCGACTACGCTCACGCCCGCGGCAAGCGGGTGTTCAGCGCCATCAACACCTATCCCCAGCCGGACGGCTGGGCGATGTGGACTCGCGCCGTGGACCAGGCCGCCGAGCTGGGCGTCGACGCCCTGATCATGGCCGACATGGGGCTGCTCGACTACGCCGCCCGCCGCCATCCGGACCTCGCCCGCCACCTCTCGGTGCAGGGCTCGGCGACGAGCTTTGAGGCGCTGCGCTTCTACCACGAGCAGTTCGGCATCAGGCGCGCCGTGCTGCCCCGCGTGCTCTCCATCACCCAGGTACGCGACCTGGCGAAGCAGAGCCCGGTGGAGCTCGAAGTGTTCGCCTTCGGCAGCCTCTGCATCATGGCCGAGGGGCGCTGCTACCTATCGTCGTACCTCACCGGCGAGTCCCCCAACACTCGCGGCGTCTGCTCGCCGGCGGCCCATGTGCGCTGGGAGGAGACCCCACGGGGCCTGGAGTCACGCCTCAACGGCGTGCTGATCGACCGCTACGCCGAGGGCGAGCGCGCCGGCTACCCGACCCTGTGCAAGGGGCGCTTCGAGGTGGGGGGCGAGACCTACCACGCCATCGAGGAGCCCACCAGCCTCAACACCCTGGAGCTGCTCCCGGAGCTTCGCGAGCTGGGCATCAGCGCGGTGAAGATCGAGGGCCGCCAGCGCAGCCCCGCCTACGTCTCGAAGGTCGCCGGCATCTGGCGCCAGGCACTGGATCGTGTCGGCCGGGCCCCCGGGCACTTCCACCCCGACCCCACCTGGATGGCCGGTCTCGGCGAGCTCTCCGAGGGCGCCACCACCACCCTGGGTGCCTACGAGCGCCGCTGGAAATAGCGTCACCTCACAGGAGCCACCATGCCGACTTCCTCCTCTCCCTCGTCTTCCCTGCAGCTCGCCCTGGGCCCGGTGCTCTTCTACTGGACCCGCGAGCACTATGCCGACTTCTACCGCGAGGCCGCCGACTGGCCCGTGGAGACCGTCACCCTGGGCGAGACGGTCTGCTCCCGGCGTCGCGACATGAAGCTCGACGACTGGCTGGGGCTGGGCCGCGAACTGGCCCAGAGCGGCAAGCGGGTCGTGCTGGCCAGCCAGACCCTGATCGAGTCCGAGGCGGACCTGCGCGACCTGCGCAAGCTGTGCGACAACGGCGAGTTCACCGTCGAGGCCAACGACCAGAGTGCGGTGCAGCGCCTCTCGGCGGCAGGCCTGCCCTTCGTCGCCGGCGCAGCGCTCAACCTCTACAACCCGGCCACGCTCGCGGTGCTCTCCCGTGCCGGCATGCAGGGCTGGCAGGCCCCGGTGGAGATGTCCCGCACCGATCTAGCCCGGCTGCTGGCCGACTGCCGCGAGCAGGGGATTGAGGCCCCCTGCGAGGTGTTCGCCTACGGCCACCTGCCGCTGGCCTGGTCGTCGCGCTGCTTCACCGCGCGGCGCCACCAGAAGCCCAAGGACCGCTGCCGGTTCGTCTGCCAGAAGTACCCCCAGGGCCTGGCACTGCGCTCCCAGGAGTCGAGGGAGGTCTTCACCCTCAACGGCATCCAGACCCTCTCCGGCGCCTGCCAGGACCTGCGCCACGAGGTGGGCGACATGGCTGAGATGGGCGTCGGGATCGCCCGGCTGAGCCCGCGGCCCGAGGGCATGGCCGAGGTGGTCAGCGCCTTCGATGCGGCCCGGCGCGGCGCGCTGCCCGCCCCCGACCCGCTGGCCCTGGTGGACGCCGAGGTCTGCGACGGCTACTGGCACGGGCGGCCCGGCATGGACAACACCCGCGGGGGGGCCGCGCCATGATCGGGCCGCTCCTGCGCCTTGAGCCGGCCGAGGCAACCGACATCCGCCTGCCGGTGGCGAGCCTGACCGCGTCGAGCATGGCGGACTTCCCGGGCCGGCGCGCCGCCGTGATCCATCTCCAGGGCTGTCCCCTGCAGTGCGGCTACTGCGAGGTCAGCGAGATGGCCAGTCCCCGCCGCGGCGAGCCCGGCGAGTGGGAGGCGATGCGCGCCTTCCTGGAGGCCCGGCCCGACGGGCTCGACGCCGTGGTGTTCAGCGGCGGCGAGCCCAGCCTGCATGCCGACCTCCCCCGTGCCATCGCGCAGGCGCGCGAGATGGGACTGGCCGTGGGTCTGCATACTGCTGGCCCCTACCCGGAGCGCCTGGCCGCCCTGCTGCCGCAATTGGACTGGGTGGCCCTGGACGTCAAGGGCCGCGGGCGGGACTTCGACCGGGTCTGCGGTCGCCGCGGCATCTGGCAGCAGCATGCCCGCAGCCTCTCGCTGCTGCTGGAGGGCGACACTCCCTTCGAGTGCCGCACCACGGTGCACTGGCAGGACTTCTCCCTGGAGGACCTGGAGCGCCTGGCCATGACACTCGCCGACTGCGGCGTGCATCGCTATGCCCTGCAGGTGGCCCGCGTGGAGCGCTGCCGCGACCCCGACTACTGCCTGCCGGTGGCCGGCGCCCCGTCCCGTGAGGCCCTGGAGGCACTGGCCCGCCGTCTACGCCCCCACTTTGCCCGGCTTACGCTGCGTCATTGAATGGGCCGAGGCCAGTGATCAGGGAACTCCTCGTCTCCCGTCGCTGCCCACTGTGAGGCGAGCCGTCACCCCAGGCCCCGGGGACGGAACAGACGGCTCGGACACACTTACCGCCAACGCAGCAAGGAGCGATGCATGGAAATCATCATCGAGAACGTCAGCATGGCCGACGAGGAATTTCACCAACTCATCAGCGGTGAGACCGGCGATGCCCTTCGACAGACGGCCAAGAACTACCTGGGGAGCCAGGGTCACACCGAGAACGAACTGGCCCGGCTAAAGGCGGCCGGTGGCGCGGAGTATGAAGAGTTGCGTCGGGCCATGACCGATCACGCCATCGAGGTGGTCAGCCTGCCGCCGACAGACTGGCACATCCGTATGGATATCGACTTCGACGGAGGCAAGAAGGCCTAAACGAGGGCGGGCCTCGCCAGGGGACCGACAACGACCGGCTCCCCGGGGCCGCCAAGGCGGCTCCAAGGGGCGGCCGTGATACCGGGATCCGGCTAACCACACTTGGACCAGCCGCACCCGGAGTAGCAGGTGGGGCAGCCGTCCATCATGATCAGCTCGCCGTTGCACTCGGGGCAGTGGCCCACCACGGTAGGGCCATCACCCTTGGCACGGGAGGCCTCCTGGGCCTTGCGCTCGGCCTGCTCGATCTCCTCCGCAGTGGGCGGCTGCCAGGGATGGCCGCTGGCCAGGCGCTGGGCATAGCGGCTGACCAGTTCCTCCACCGGCACCTGATTGCCGTCCTGGTCGAGGAAGCCGCGGCGAAAGAGGATCTGCTGGATCGACCAGGCGATGGCCGCGACCTCGGAGTCATGGAACATCGGCTTGCCCCAGCGATTCATGCCGCAGCGCACCAGCCCCTTGTCCCAGGCCACCTTGCGCAGGTCGGCCACCGCCTGGGTGACGTAGCCGCCGCGGGCGGCCAGCGACAGGCTGCGCATGGTGGCGGTGATCCACTGGTGCTCGCTGGAGAGCTGGCCGGAGGGGAAGAAGAACTCCACCGGGCGCTCGATCACCACCCGCTTGCCGTTGAGCACGCCTTCCACGGGCATGAACGACACCAGCAGGTAGACCTTCTTGCGCCCCTCGGCGCCGACGTAGGAGATCTTCTCCGACACGGCCTCCAGGGTGCCCTCGGGGCGCGAGGGGATGCGCACCGTGAGCGGGTTCTCCTCGGCCAGGGGCGGCTCTTCCACCGCCTTCTTGACGCTGTAGGACACGATCTTGGAATTGATCTCGACGGCCATCAGGGGGCTCCTCCGGAAAGTTGGTGGTTGACGCTGGGCATCAGGCAGATCGGCTTACCACTTGCCATAGGTGCCTTCCTTCAGCGCGTCGTAGAGGTTTGCCGCGTTGTGCTCCTCGCCGTCATAGATGACCTTCTCGTCGCCGGCCAGCTCCACGGTCTCGCCGTTCTCCAGCTCGAAGACGTAGGTGGTGTTCTTGAGGTCGTCCTCGCGCACCAGCACGCCCTGGAAGGCCTCCGGGTTGAAGCGGAAGGTGGTGCAGCCCTTGAGCTTGCTGGCGTAGGCGTCGAGGTAGAGGTCCTTGAACTCCTCGAAGGGGAACTCGGTGGGCACGTTGACCGTCTTGGAGATGGCCGAGTCGACCCACACCTGGGCCGCCGCCTGCACCGCCACGTGCTGCTTGGGGCTCACCGCGTCGGCGGTGATGAAGTAGTCGGGCAGGTCGCTCTCCACAGCGTCGGCGGCGATGAAGTGGCGATAGGCGGCCAGCTCGAAGGAGACCACCTCGACCTGCTCCTTGGTCTTCTTGCCCGACTGGATGACATTGCGGAAGTAGCGGTGCGAGAAGGAGGGTTCGATGCCGTTGGAGGCGTTGTTGCCCAGCGACAGCGAGATGGTGCCGGTGGGCGCGATGGAGCTGTGGTGGGTGAAGCGCGCGCCGTGCTCGGCGAGTTGCGCGACCAGTTCCGGCTCCACCTCGGCGACCTTCTGCATGTAGCGGCTGTACCGCGCATGCAGGATGCGGCCGGGTACCTTGTCGCCCACCTCGTAGCCGTCCTGCTTGAGCTCGGGGCGCTCGCGCATCATCCGCGGGGTGATCTCGTAGTCCTCGGCCAGGGCCGGCGCCACGCCCTTCTCGCGGGAGAGTTCGAGCGCCTGCTTCCAGCCCTCCAGGGCCAGGTTGCGGCTTACCTCCTCGGTGAAGGCCAGCGACTCGGGGGAGCCGTAGGGGATCTTGAGCATGGTCAGGGTGGAGCCCAGGCCCAGGAAGCCCATGCCGTGGCGGCGCTTGGCCTCGATCTCCTTGCGCTGCCCTTCCAGGGGCAGGCCGCTGATCTCCACCACGTTGTCGAGCATGCGGGTGAAGATCGCCACCACCTGGCGGTAGCGCTCCCAGTCGAAGCGGGGCTTCCTGCCGAAGGGGTCGATGACGAAGCGGGTCAGGTTCACCGAGCCGAGCAGGCAGGCGCCCTCCGGCGGCAGCGGCTGCTCGCCGCAGGGGTTGGTGGCGCGGATCTCCTCGCAGAACCAGTTGTTGTTCATGCGGTTGACCTGGTCGATCAGGATGAAGCCCGGCTCGGCGAAGTCGTAGGTCGAGGCCATGATGGTGTCCCACAGCTCGCGGGCCTTGATCACCTCGACGATGCGGCAGGCCACGCGCCCCTCGGCGTCGACGGTATAGCCCTCCTCGATCACCGGCCAGTCGCGGTAGATCAGCTCGCCCTCCTCGACATCGTCCTTCTCGCCCTCGTGGAGCGGGAAGGCCAGCGGCCAGTCGGCGTCCTGCTTCACCGCCTCCATGAATTCGTCGGTGATCAGCAGGCTGAGGTTGAACTGGCGCAGTCGGCCCGCCTCGCGCTTGGCCTCGATGAACTGACGGACGTCGGGATGGCCGACGTCGAAGGTGCCCATCTGGGCGCCGCGGCGCCCGCCCGCCGAGGCCACCGTGAAGCACATCTTGTCGTAGATATCCATGAACGCCAGCGGGCCGTTGGTGCCGGCGCCGGCGCCGAACACGAAGGCCCCCTTGTGGCGCAGGGTGGAGAACTCGTAGCCGATGCCGCAGCCCGCCTTGAGGGTCATGCCGGCATCCACCACCGAGTCGAGGATGTCGTGCATGGAGTCACGGATGGTGCGCGAGACGGTGCAGTTGATCAGGCTCACCGCCGGCTTGTAGGCCTCGGCGCCGGCATTGGACATGATCCGCCCGGCCGGGATGGCCCCGTTCTCCAGCGCCCAGCGGAATCGGGGCAGCCACTCCTCCGCCTTGTCGCCCTCCACGGCCGCCAGGGCCCGTGCCACGCGATCCCAGGTGGCGGTGACGTCCTTGTCCACGGGGTGGCCGTGACGGTCCTTGAGGCGGTACTTGGCATCCCAGATGTCGCGGGAGGGCAACTGCAGGGGCACCTCGTTGGAGGTCTTGACGGCCTTGGCGGATGTGCTCATGCGGGGGTCTCCAGAGCGGTTTCGTCGTTTTCGGTGTAACGCTTTCGGTCTTCGGATGCCGCGGGCGGCGGGTCAGTGATCGCGGGCCGCGAGGCGCTCCAGGCGGTGGAGCCAGTCGCCGAGGCGGCCCTGGGCCAGGCCCTCCTCGCGTCCGTCGAGGAGGTTCTTGACCATCAGGCCCAGCTCGGTGTCGCCCTCGATCAGCAGGCGACGCTGGAAGAACAGGCTGTCGGGATCCTCGCGCCGGGTGGCCAGGCAGAGGAACTCGCGCCAGCCGCCACGGATGGTGGCCTCGCCTGGCGCGTGGCAAAGCACCAGGCGCTGCGCCTCGAGACTCAGTGTCAGCGTCACGCCGAGATCGTCGATGGCCAGGCTGATCCGGCGCCCCTCCAGGGCATCGAACTCGCCCTCCGCCAGCGGCTCGGCGAAGGTGCGGTTGAGCACCGGCTCCACCAGTCGGCGCTTGGCGGCCAGGGGCACACAGGGGTCCAGGGTGCGGATCAGACGGCTCGGGACGGGCGGGCGCGGAAGCGATAGGGACGGTAGGGGCAGGGACATGGGAGTTCTCCTGATGACGTCGACGCGGCTGGGCCGCCGAACCGCTCATCCTAGGGGCCATCTAAACCGCCTGCACTGACATGCGTCAAGCCGTCGCCAGCACCGTGGATCCCGATGGCTCAGTACCATATATAGACCACTGGCCGGACTCAAGCACAAGATGTGCAAGAACTGTCACCACCGCTCCAAGGCCGGCGCCGGACCCATGACGCCCCGCACCTTCCCCTTGCAGAACGCCGGCATGGCGGGCCGCCTCCAGGGGGCGCGCGCCCCCGTTCGCCCCATCGGCAGAGACAGCTTCGTTGAAACACCATCTATGAAGTTATTTTAATGCATTAATCTGGTGCATAGATTTCCGCGCTTTTGAAGGTATTTCGACTCAATAACCTACCTAATCGCCGCATAGCCCATGCATTTGCTGCATAATGGTGCATTGCCTTATAGTGCTGCCGACCCGTTTCGACCGCACAGGAATCTTCCCATGCCCTACGTCCACGACACCCTCGAGGCCCTGCGCAGGAGCAGCCCGGCCCAGACCGAGTTCTACCAGGCCGCAGAAGAAGTACTGGAATGCCTGCGCCCGCTCTTCGAGCGCAGCCCCCACTACCTCGACCACAGCATCATCGAGCGCATCGTCGAGCCGGAGCGCCAGATCATGTTCCGCGTCTGCTGGACCGACGACGCCGGCAAGGTGCAGGTCAACAAGGGCTACCGCGTCCAGTTCAACTCCGCCCTCGGCCCTTACAAGGGCGGGCTGCGTTTCCACCCCAGCGTCACCTCGGGCACCATCAAGTTCCTGGGCTTCGAACAGATCTTCAAGAACGCCCTGACCGGACTGCCCATCGGCGGCGGCAAGGGCGGCTCGGACTTCGAGCCCAAGGGCCGGTCGGACGGCGAGATCATGCGCTTCTGCCAGGCCTTCATGAGCGAGCTCTATCGCCACATCGGCCCGAACAGCGACGTGCCGGCCGGCGACATCGGCGTGGGGGCCCGCGAGATCGGCTTCCTCTACGGCCAGTACAAGCGCCTGACCGGCCGCTACGAGGGCGTGCTGACGGGCAAGAGCCTCAACTGGGGCGGCTCCATCGGGCGCAAGGAGGCCACCGGCTACGGCGCCGTCTACTTCGCCGAGAACATGCTCGAGGCACGCGGCGAGACCCTGGAAGGCAAGACCTGCCTGGTCTCCGGCGCGGGCAACGTGGCCATCTACACCATCGAGAAGCTCCATGAGCTCGGCGCGATCCCCGTCACCTGCTCCGATTCCCGGGGCACTATCCATCACGCCGGCGGCATCGACCTGGACCTGCTCAAGGAGCTCAAGGAGGTCAACCGCGCCTCGCTGGAGGCCTACCTGGAGACGCACCCCGAGGCCCGCTACCTTCCGGCCGGCGACTACCCGGCCGACGGTCATGCGGTGTGGCGCCTCGAGGGCGACGTGGCCTTCCCTTGCGCGACGCAGAACGAGCTGACCGAGGCCGATGCCGAAGCCCTGCTGGGCAACGGCGTGACCTGCATCAGTGAGGGAGCCAACATGCCTTCCACCGCCGCGGCCGTGGATCGCTTCCTGGCCGCGAAGGTCGCCTACGGGCCCGGCAAGGCGGCCAATGCCGGCGGCGTGGCCACCAGCCAGCTGGAGATGGCCCAGAACAGCAGCATGGAGCAGTGGCCGCTGGAGAAGGTCGACGCCAGGCTCAAGGAGATCATGGCCAACATCCACCGCCAGTGCGCCGAGACCGCCGCCGAGTTCGACGAGCCCACCAACCTGGTACTGGGCGCCAACATCGCCGGCTTCCGCAGGGTGGCCGATGCCATGATCGAGCAGGGCGTCGTCTGAGCCCAGCCCGTTCGGTTTCCATCGAATGCATCACGGCGCCCCACGGGGCGCCGTGTCGTGTCGGCAAGTAATCGAGGATCAGACGGTGCGCGAGTAGCGCCCCGGGCCGTGACTCAGGTAGGCATCGAAGGCCATGGCGGCGTTGCGCATCATCAGCCGCCCGGCCGGCAGCACCTCGATGCTCCCCTCATCGATCGCCAGCAGGCCGTCGTCCGCCATCTCCTCCAGCTCGGCGAGCGCGTCGGCGAAATGGTCGCGAAAGTCGATGTCGTGGTCCGCCTCGATCGCGGCGAAGTCGATGCGGCCATGGCACATCAGGGCGTTGATCACATCACGTCGCAGCAGATCATCGGCGTTCAGGCGGTAACCGCGCATCACCGGCAGCCGTCCCGCCTCGAGGCGCGCCTGGTACTGGGCGGTCTCCTTGACGTTCTGGCTGTAGCTGTCGCCCACCTTGCCGATGGCGGTATTCCCCAGGCCGATCAGGTCGCAGTCGGCATGGGTCGAGTAGCCCTGGAAGTTGCGCTGCAGGGTGCCGTTCTCCTTCGCCAGCGAGAGCTCGTCCTCGGGCAGGGCGAAATGGTCCATGCCGATATAGACATAGCCGGCCTCGGTGAGCCGACGGATGGTCAGCTCCAGCAGCTCGATCTTGCGCTCCGGCGGCGGCATGTCCTCGGGGCGGATCAGGCGCTGGGCCTTGAACAGCTCCGGCAGATGGGCGTAGCTGTAGGCGGCGATGCGGTCGGGACGCAGGGCGATGATCTTGTCCAGGGTGGCATCGAAGCTCGCCACGGTCTGCAGCGGCAGGCCGTAGATCAGGTCGACGCTCACCGACTGGAAGCCGGCCTCGCGGGCCGCGGCCACCAGCTCCACCACCTGGGCCTCGCTCTGGATGCGGTTGACCGCCTCCTGGACCCTGGCATCGAAGTCCTGTACGCCGAAGCTCAGGCGGTTGAACCCCAGGGCATGGAGCTCGTGGATCTGCTCGGGGGTGACGGTGCGGGGATCCACCTCCAGGGAAAACTCCCGCGCCTCGGGCTCGGCGAAGTGGAAGGCATCATCCAGCGCCGCCATCAGCTCGCCGAGCTGGTCGTTGCTCAGGTAGGTAGGGGTGCCACCCCCCAGGTGCAGCTGGGTCATGCGCCGCGAATCGTCGAACAGTGCCCCCTGGAGTTCGACCTCGCGCTTGAGCCAGGCGAGGTACTCCGCGGCGCGCTCGCGGTTGTGGGTGATGATCTTGTTGCAGGCGCAGTAGTAGCAGAGGCTCTCGCAGAACGGGATGTGCACGTAGGCCGACAGCGGCTTGGGCGTCGCAGCCCGGTTGCTGCGCTCGGCGGCGGCACGATAGTCGTCCTCGGCGAAGGCCGCCTGGAACTGCGGCGCCGTGGGATAGGAGGTGTAGCGCGGCCCCGGGCGGTCGTACTTCTCGACCAGGGGGCGGATGAACAACAGCGTGTCTTGCATGATCGAATCGAGCCTCTGGAACCGTAAGGCGGCGGCCGGGGCCGCCACCGCATGGGCGAAGTATGCCAGCCAAGACCGGGCGCGTCGGTACCCTTCAAGGGGTAGCTGACCCAGATCAAGCAGAGGTAGACGGCACCGTGGCGACGGCCGTCCCCCGGCGGCGCCAGTGCACCAGGCGCCACGCCACCAGCAGCCAGGCCAGGCTCCAGGCACCGGCGGCGCCCCAAAGTGCCGGGAGGCCGGCCAGGGGCAGCGCGAGTCGCAGCCCCGCCGCCAGGGTGAAGAGCAGGGCCAGGGGCGTCAGCCACCGCTCCTCCCCGGGGCGACCCCTGGCCCTCAGGATCGCCTGGCGCAGCATGATGCCGCTGGCCAGGGTGCCGAGCGCCCCCACGGTGATCGCGTGGAGCCGGCCCGCCGGCGAGCCCCCCGCCAGGAGATCGCCCGCCACCAGCAGGGCCCCCACGCCCAGCCAGGCATAGCCGAGCAGCAGGCCGAGCAGGTCCGGTCGATCCCGGAGCCTCCAGGGCGACCAGCGCCAGAGTCGCACCAGGATCACCATCCCGGCCAGCGCCAGCAACACGCCGGCCAACGGCCAAAGCGGCGGCCAGATCGCCAGCAGCCCGGCGGCGCCCAGCAGGCCAATCAGGGTCGCCTCGATCCGCGGCTGGACACCGGCCCCTGCCACCCGGTCGCGCGCCATCAGGTGCCCGTTCACCGCCGGGGCGATCACCCGTCCGCCCATGAAGGCCATCAGCAGCAGCAGCCAGAGCACCCCCTGGTGGAGAAGGGGCGAGAGCAGACCCGGGAAGGCCGGACGCGCCGCCAGGCTGGCCACCGCCAGCAGGCAGAGCAGCCCGAGCAGCGGCGAGAGCAGGCGATTGCGCCACTTCTTGGCCGCCAGGAAGCGCGACACCAGCCGGGCGGCGAGCAGCAGGGCGAAGGCGGCATCGGCCAGCAGCAGGGGCCAGGCCGGGTAGCCCGCCAGACCACCGAGCCGCCCGACCAGCCACAACCCCGCCAGGAGCGACAACCGGCGGGGCGGCAGCGGTCCCAGCAGGTAACCCGCAATCACCGCCAGGGCGAAGCCGAACAGCAGTTCGCGACCATGGGCTGCCGGCGTCGCCAGCGCCGGCAGTCCACCGAACATCGCCGCCAGCGACAGCGGCACCGCCAGGGCCGCATGAAGGGCGGCGAGCGGAAAGAACAGCGACCAGGCGGGACGCCGGTCGGCGCGGCGGGTGTGGTCGGTTTGACCTGTGTCATTGGCAACGAACCATAACATGCATATAAATTACATCTTAGGGGTAACCATGCCAATCGTGCGCCAACGGTCACCACGCGACCGAATGCCACAGTCGCGAATCAAACCTAACAGGCATGATGTTAGAATCGCCCGTTTTCTCACCACGCCTTGCGAGGCGTTCGACGCGCCGGGACACCCATGCATCTGACCCGATTCACCGACTATTCACTGCGCGTGCTGATCTACCTGGCCGTAAAGGGCGAGCAGCGCTCGACCATCACCGAGATCGCCGAGCGCTTCGAGATCTCCCGCAACCACCTTATGAAGGTGGTGCAGGACCTCAACCACCGCGGCTACATCACCTCCATCCGTGGCAAGAACGGCGGCCTGCTGCTCAAGCGCGCCCCGGAGACGATCCCGTTGGGCGAGCTGGTCCGCGACACCGAGCGTGACCTGCACCTGGTGGAGTGCTTCGGCGACGACAACGAGTGCGTGATCACCCCCGCCTGCCGGCTAAAGCCGATCCTGGCCGAGGCACTCGCCGCCTTTCTTGCCGTGCTCGACCATTACACCCTGGCCGACCTGCTCGGCCCACAGCGTCCCAGGCTGGTGCGGTTGCTGCAGCTCGACGACGCCCCGCCCGACGCCTGAGCCGCCCTGGCACCTCTGCATTAGCACCCTCTTTTACCTTTTGGGCCTCCGGGTCTAGGCTGAACATGACGCACGTCAAGCCTCGCCCGGGCGACGGCTGGCATCATGACCTCGATCGCCCGGTGCGGCCGTTGCCCGATCCGGGCTTTTTCAAGAACTTAAAGATGCATTTCGGAGGTATGTTATGAAGTCACTGCTCGTTGCCGCCCTGCTGGGCGGGGCCTTCCTGGCCATGGACGCCCAGGCTGCCGGTGACCCGGAGGCCGGTGAAGGCAAGATCGGCACCTGTGTGGCCTGCCACGGCAAAGACGGCATGGGCACCGCGCCGATCTATCCCAACCTGGCCGGCCAGTCCGCCGAATACCTGGTGAGCGCCATGAAGGCGTACCGCGAAGGCCAGCGCGGCGGTGGCATGTCCGCGATCATGGCGCCCCAGGCCCAGGGCCTCTCCGATGAGGACATCGCCGACATGTCCGCCTACTACGCCAACCTCGAGCCCTGATCCCCTGGCCGGCCCGAGGGCCGGCCCCCTGAAGGCTGGCGGCCGGGGTGACGACCGCGCCGCCAGGATTGATGCCCCGCAAGGACTCCGCCATGCCCGCACGACACCCTCGGCCAGTCGGCATTGCCGGACTGCTGTTTGGCCTGTTCCTGCTGCTGATCGCCCCGGCGCTCCACGCCCTGGAGCTGGAACAGGTCCGCGAGGGCTTCCCCACCGCCGATCGCATCGAAACGGCCGAGTCCCAGTGGCCGGTGAGCGAGGTGCGCGGCGGTGACGAGCTGCTGGGCTATGCCTTCGAGAGCGTCGACATCGCACCGATCCCGGCCTACTCGGGCAAGCCGGTCAACCTCCTGGTGGGCATCGACCTGGAAGGCAAGATCGTCCAGGCCGACATCCTCGGCCACGAGGAGCCCATCATGCTGGTGGGCATCCCCGAGTCGAAGCTCGAGGAGTTCGCCGACGACCACGTCCCCGCCCACGTCAACGACCGCATGAAGGTCGGCGATAACCTGGATGCCATCTCGGGTGCCACCGTCACGGTCATCGTGGTCAGCGACACCATCATGCGCGCCGCCCGCCAGGTGGCCGCCGAGCAGGGCCTGATCGCCGACCCCTCCATCGCCCCGCCGGCCCGAGTCCGGGAGGACGTCTTCGCGCCCGGCGACTGGGAGACGCTCACCGGCGACGGCACCATCCGTCGCCTGCACCTGACCCACGGCGAGGTGGATGAGGCCTTCGCCGGCACCCCCGCCGAGGACTACCTGCACTCCCCGCAGCCGGCCGACCGGACCTTCATCGAGCTCTTCTACACTTACCTGAACCCGCCCTCCGCCGGCCGCAACCTGCTGGGCGACACCGGTTACGACCAGCTGATGGCCGAGCTCGACGAAGGCGAGCACGCCATCGCCGTGATGGGCCGCGGCGACTACTCCTTCAAGGGCTCGGGCTACGTGCGCGGCGGCATCTTCGACCGCATCGAGCTCTCCCAGGGCAACGCCACCGTCAGCTTCCACGACCGCGACCATATCCGCCTGGGCGGCCTGGGCATCGAGGGGGCGCCGCCGTTCGACGAGCGAGACATCTTCATCGTTCGCGAAGACGCCGCCTTCGATCCCGGCCAGCCCTGGCAATTGGAACTGCTGGTACGCCGTGCCTCGGGCCCACTGGACACCGAGTTCAGCCGCTTCAGCGCCGACTATAGCGTCCCCGAGGCATATATCGAGCGTCCCGAGCCGCCGGTGGAAGAGCCGATCTGGGTACAGGTATGGCGCGACAAGGCCTTCCAGATCGGCGTGCTGGTGGCCGGCCTGCTGGTGCTGACCGGGATCATGCTGTTCCAGGACGTGCTGGCGCGTCACCCGAGGATCCTGCGTCCCCTGCGCCTGGGCTTTCTGGTCTACACCCTGGTGTTCATTGGCTGGTACTCCCTGGCCCAGCTCTCGGTGGTCAATATCCTGACCTTCACCAATTCGCTGATCAGCGGCTTCAGCTGGAGCTCCTTCCTGATCGACCCGATGATGTTCATCCTCTGGTCCTTCGTGGCGGTGACCCTGCTGCTTTGGGGCCGCGGCGTCTTCTGCGGCTGGCTGTGCCCCTTCGGCGCCCTGCAGGACCTGGTCAACAAGGCCGCCCGCAGGCTCGGGGTGAAGCAGATCGAGGTGCCCTTCGGCCTCCACGAGCGGCTCTGGGCCATCAAGTACATCATCCTGCTGGGGCTGTTCGCCGTCTCCCTGCACTCGCTGGGCACCGCCGAGCGCTACGCCGAGGTGGAGCCCTTCAAGACCGCCATCACCCTGCGCTTCCAGCGTGAATGGGCCTTCCTGCTCTATGCCCTGGGCCTGGTGGCGATCTCGGCCTTCAACCACAAGTTCTACTGCCGCTACGTCTGCCCGCTGGGCGCCGGCCTGGCGATTCCCGCCCGCCTGCGCCTGTTTGACTGGCTGAAGCGGCACCGCGGCGACTGTGGCACCCCGTGCCAGATCTGCGCCAACGAATGCGAAGTGGCCGCCATTCACCCCGATGGCCGCATCAATGCCAACGAGTGCCACTACTGTCTCGATTGCCAGATCACCTACCACGATGACCAGCGCTGTCCGCCGGTGATCAAGCGTCGCAAGCGCTACGAGAAGGCGGCCCGCCTGGTTGCGGGACAGGAAGGCGTCGAGACCCATGACCCCGGCAGCGCCGGACAACACAAGCTGCAGCGAATCCCGACCCATCAGGAGGAGTGAAACCATGAGTGACAAGAAGAAAGCGATCGAGAACCTCGGCCGCCGCCACTTCCTGCGCAACAGCGCGGTGACCGGTGTCGCCGGTGCCGGTCTGGCCGGCGGCTTCGGTGCCGGGGCGCTGATGAGCAGCCACGACGCCCGGGCCGCCGAGAACGGCATCGAGGTCTCGCCCGGCGAGCTCGACGAGTACTACGGCTTCTGGAGTGGCGGCCACCAGGGGGAGGTGCGGGTGCTGGGCATTCCCTCGATGCGCGAGCTGATGCGCATCCCGGTGTTCAACATCGACAGCGCCACCGGCTGGGGCATCACCAACGAGTCGAAGCGCATCATGGGCGACTCGGCGCGCTTCCTCAATGGCGACTGCCACCACCCGCACGTCTCCATGACCGACGGCCACTACGACGGCAAGTACCTGTTCATCAACGACAAAGCCAACACCCGGGTGGCGCGCATCCGTCTCGACATCATGAAGACGGACAAGATCACCACCATCCCCAACGTCCAGGCGATCCATGGCCTGCGCCTGCAGAAGGTGCCGCACACCAAGTACGTCTTCGCCAACGCCGAGCTGCCGATTCCCCAGGTCAACGACGGCCGCGACCTGGAGACCCCGGACAACTACTTCACCATGTTCAACGCCATCGATGCCGAGAGCATGGAGGTGGCCTGGCAGGTGATCGTCGACGGCAACCTCGACAACACCGATGCCGACTACACCGGCCGCTTCGTGGCCTCGACCTGCTACAACTCCGAGAAGGGCATGACGCTGGCCGACACCATGCGCGCCGAGCGCGACTGGGTGGTGGTATTCGACGTCGAGGCCATCGAGGCCGCCGTGGCAGCCGGTGACCACGAGACCCTGGGCGACAGCGAGGTGCCGGTGCTCGACGGCCGCAAGGGCTCCAAGCTGACCCGCTACATTCCGGTGCCCAAGAACCCCCACGGCCTCAACACCTCGCCGGACGGCAAGTACTTCATCGCCAACGGCAAGCTCTCGCCGACCTGCACCATCCTCGCCATCGACAAGCTCCCCGAACTGTTCGACGACGCCATCGAGCCCCGCGACACCGTGGTCGGCGAACCGGAACTGGGCCTGGGGCCGCTGCACACCACCTACGACGGCCGCGGCAACGCCTACACCACCCTGTTCATCGACAGCCAGGTGGCCAAGTGGAACATCGAGGACGCCATCCGCGCCTACAACGGCGAGGAGGTGAACTACCTGCGCCAGAAACTCGACGTCCACTACCAGCCGGGCCACAACCACGCCAGCCTCACCGAGTCCCGGGACGCCGACGGCAAGTGGCTGGTGGTGCTCTCCAAGTTCTCCAAGGACCGCTTCCTGCCAGTGGGTCCGCTGCACCCGGAGAACGACCAGCTGATCGACATCTCCGGCGAGGAGATGAAGCTGGTCCACGACGGCCCCACCTTCGCCGAACCCCACGACTGCATCCTGCTGCGCGCCGACCAGCTCAACCCCTCGCGGACCTGGACGCGTGACGACCCCTTCTTCGCCGAGACGCGTGACATGGCAGAAGCTGACGGTGTCACCCTGGAAAGCGACAACACGGTGATCCGCGACGGCAACAAGGTGCGGGTCTACATGACCTCCATCGCCCCGCAGTTCGGCCTCACCGAGTTCAAGGTCAAGCAGGGCGACGAGGTGACCGTGGTGGTGACCAACCTCGACCAGGTGGAGGACCTGACCCACGGCTTCGTCATGGTCAATCACGGCGCCTCCATGGAGATCGGCCCGCAGCAGACCTCCAGCGTCACCTTCACCGCCGACAGGCCCGGGGTGTACTGGTACTACTGCTCCTGGTTCTGCCATGCCATGCACATGGAGATGACCGGCCGCATGCTGGTCGAGAAGGCCTGATAGCACCCATCGGGGCCGGGCAGACGCCCGGCCCCGCTTCTTCCTGGAGAGACGCATGACCCGACGACTGCCTCGCGTCGTCCCCCGACTATTTCTTGTCGCCTGGTGGCTCGCGTGGCTGCCGGGCGACCTGCTGGCCGCCGAGTGGACGGCCAGCCCCGGCGAGCCGCTGCAGCCGCTGATCGACCAGGCCGACGACGGCGACCGCCTGAAGCTGCCCGAGGGCCGCTATCCCGGACCGCTGACCATCGACCGCACGCTCACCCTGCAGGGCGTGCCGGGCGCCGTGATCGACGGCGGCGGCGACGGACACGCCGTCATGCTCGAGGCCCCCGACATCGTGCTGGACGGCCTCACCATCGAGAACTGGGGCACCAACCTCACCGACATGGACGCCGGCATCTTCGTCGAGGCCAGTGCCACCGGCAGCGTGATCCGCGACTCGCGCCTCACGGGTCCGGGGTTCGGCATCTGGCTCGACGCCGTGGCCGAGGTGCAGGTGCTCGACAACGTGATCCGCGGCGACGCCTCGCTGCGCTCCCAGGATCGCGGCAACGGTGTGCACCTGTTCAACGTCCGGGACGTCACGGTGGCGGGCAACGACATCCGCCATACCCGCGACGGCATCTACATCGATACCAGCAGCCAGAGCCTGCTGCGCAGCAACCACATGCAGGCGTTGCGCTACGGCGTGCACTACATGTACGCCCACGACAATCGCCTGGAGGGTAACACCACCCGGAACACCCGCACCGGCTACGCGCTGATGCAGTCCAAGCGACTCGAGGTGATCGGCAACCGCTCGGAGGATGATCGCCACTACGGCATCCTGATGAACAACATCACCGACTCCACCCTGCGCGGTAACCATGTTACCGGCGTCAACCAGCGCCGGGACGCGCAGGGCCAGGGCCTGGTCAGCGGCGCCGAGGGCAAGGCGCTGTTCGTCTACAACGCCCAGTACAACCGCTTCGAGGCTAACCGCTTCGCCGAGAGCGATATTGGCATCCACCTCACCGCCGGCTCCGAGGACAACGTGCTGGTGGGCAACGCCTTCGTCGACAACCGCCAGCAGGTGATGTACGTGGCGACCCGCGCCCAGGAATGGTCGGAGAAGGGCCGCGGCAATCACTGGAGCGACTACCTGGGCTGGGACCTGGACGGCGACGGCGTGGGCGACATGCCCTTCGAACCCAACGATGCCATGGATCGCCTGCTGTGGCGCTACCCGGTGGCGCGGCTGCTGATGCACAGCCCCGCGGTGCTGGCCCTGCGCTGGGTACAGCGCCAGTTCCCGGTGTTTCGCCCCCAAGGCGTCAAGGACAGCCACCCGCTGATGAAAGAACCCGATCTGAATGAACCCGGCTTGAATCAACACAACCTCGGAGACACCAGCGCATGACCGCGGTGATCGACTTCCAGGGCGTGACCCGCCGCGACGGCGACCTGGTACGCCTCGACGCCCTCGACCTCGAGGTAAGCGAGGGCGAGGTACTGGCCCTGCTCGGCCACAACGGCGCCGGCAAGACCACCACCATGCACCTGATCCTCGGGCTGCTCTCGCCCAGCGAGGGGGGCGTGGCGGTGCTCGGCGGCGCACCCGACGGTGCCCACGCCGAGACCCTGCGCCGCCGCCTGGGCTACCTGCCCGAGAATGTCAGCTTCTACGCGCAGTTGAGCGGCCGCGAGGTGCTCGACTACTTCGCCCGGCTCAAGCGGGTCGACCGAGGCCAGGTGGACGAGCTGCTGGATCGGGTGGGCCTCGGCCACGCCGCCCGCCGGCGCGTGAAGACCTACTCCAAGGGCATGCGCCAGCGCCTGGGTCTGGCCCAGGCGCTGCTCGGGGACCCCCGCCTGCTGCTGCTCGACGAGCCCACCACCGGCCTCGACCCGGCCGCCACCCGCGACTTCTACGATACGGTGCGCGGCCTGCGCGAGCGCGGCTGTACGGTGCTGCTCTCCTCCCACGTGCTGCCCGGGGTGGAGCCCTACATCGACCGCGCGCTGATCCTCGGCGGCGGCCGCCGCCTGGCGCTGGGCAGCCTGGACGACCTGCGCCAGCTAGCCGCCCTGCCGCTCACCGTGCGCGCCCGCGGCCGCAGCGCCGAGGCCGACCTGACCCACTGGGACGACCCGCGCATCGCGGCCACCGCCGTCAACGGCCACGAGGTGGCACTCAGCGTGCCGCCGGACGCCAAGCTCGCCGTGCTGCGCCGGCTCACCGGCACCGCCGGCGTCGAGGACATCGAGCTGCTGCCCCCCACCCTGGAGCACCTCTACACCCACTTCTCCGCCGGCCTCTCGCCCGAGCAACGAGGAGACGCCCAATGAACGCCATCCTGACCATCGCCGGCAAGGAGTTCCGCGACGGCCTGCGCAATCGCTGGGTGCTGGCCATCGCCCTGGTGCTGGCCTTTCTCGCCGTGGGCATCGCCTGGTTCGGCGCCGCCGCCAGCGGCGGCCTGGGCTTCACCTCGCTGGCCACCACCCTGGTCAGCCTGGCGACGCTCGCGGTGTTCCTGATCCCGCTGATCGCCCTGCTGCTGGCCTACGACGCCGTGGTGGGCGAGCAGGAGGCCGGCACCCTGCTGCTGCTGCTCACCTACCCCATCAGCCGCACCCAGCTGCTGCTCGGCAAGTTCCTCGGCCACGGCCTGATCCTCGGCGCCGCCACAGCGCTGGGCTTCGGCGTCGCCGGGGGGGTGATCGCGGTGGGGGCCGAGGGGGTACCGCTCGGCGAGCTGGCCGCCGGCATGGGGCTGCTGATCGGCAGCAGCATCCTGCTGGGCTGGGTGTTCATCGCCTTCGCCTACCTGATCAGCGTCTGGGTCACCGAGAAGGCCCGTGCCGCCGGCCTGGCGCTGGTGGTGTGGTTCCTGTTCGTGCTGGTCTTCGACCTGGGGCTGCTGGCGCTGCTGGTCAGCGTCAAGCAGGGCGGCGACTGGCTGCCCTGGCTGCTGCTGCTCAACCCCATCGAGTGCTTCCGCCTGATCAACCTGGCCGGCTTCGAGGCCGCCCGCGACTATAGCGGCCTGACCTCCATCGCCGAGGGCGGTGCCTTCCGCCCCGCCGTGGTGACCACCTTCCTGGTGGCCTGGGTGCTGGTGCCCCTGGGCCTGGCGCTGCTGCGCTTCCGCCGCCATGCCGCCTGAACCCTCCTTACACGCATCGAGAGACCGCCATGATCCGACTCGCCCTGTTGATCGCCCTGCTCGCCAGCCTGCTGCTGTCCGGCTGCGGCGAGTCCGAACCCGAGGACCTGGCTGCCGCCCAGCCCATCGAGGCCGGCGACAGCTGCCATGTCTGCGGCATGCTGATCGAGGAGTTCCCCGGGCCCAAGGGGGAGGCCTTCCTGGACAGCCAGGGTGAGGCGCTGAAGTTCTGCTCCACCATGGACCTCTTCGCCTTCCTCAAGCAGCCCGAGAACGAGACCCGTCTCTCCCACGCCTATGTCCACGACATCGGCGTGACCCCCTGGGGGGAGCCGTCGGACGAGGCGTTCATCCGCGCCGAGGAGGCCTGGTACGTGGTAGGCCACGACCGGCGCGGCGCCATGGGCCACACCCTGGCCTCCTTCGCCGAGCAGGCTGACGCCGAGATATTCCGCAAGGCGCACGGCGGCGAGCTGGTCGCCTATGAGGAGATCGACCTCGACCTGCTGGGCCGCCTGGGCCGCGGCGAGCTGGGTGGCGATGGCGACGAGGGCATGGAGGACATGCCCGGCCATGACTGACGAGCTCGCGGGGCGTCGGGGATAGGCCAGCCCCCTCCAGCGTGCTAGCCTCGGCGCATCGCCGCCCGAGGAAGCGTCCCGCCATGCCCCGCCTCTCCCGACTCGCCCCCTACCTGCTGCCGTTCTGCCTGATCCTGGCCGGGACGGCGTCGGCCACCGACTACAATACCGGCGACGTCCAGGCCCATGGCGGCTGGCACTCCCTGGTGCTCTCGCTGGGCGAGGAGCGCCACTTCCGCGCCATCGACCAGCAGAGCTACAGCGACGCCATCTTCAGCGTCAACGCCAGCGCCGGGGCCTGCGAGGTGCCCTGGCTGGAGCTGCGCGTGGCGCTCGCCGAGAACCAGGCCGAGAGCGCCACGGTGAACCGCGTGCCCGCCGACCTGCGCGTCGATCACGCGACCATCCACCGCGGCAGCGCCGCCTTCGTCACCGAGCGCGGCGACGATGGCTTCTACGTGCGCTTCGCGCTCCCCGACCTGGCGCTGCTGCTCGAGGAGATGGCCGAGGGCAAACTGCTGCGCCTGCGAATGATGCGCGGCGAGGACGACCCCTGGTTCATGGTCTTCGGCCTGGCGGGCGCCGGCGAGGCGATCGAACGCCTGCATCGCCTCTGCGCCGAGGCCGGGCGCTGAGAAGACCGCACAGGGTTCGCGGAGGTCGAGAGGAGGAGAAGACGTGGCCGTGCTGCTGTTCCACCTGCGCAACGTGCCCGATGAGGAGGCCGAGGAGGTACGCCGGCTGCTCGACGAGCACGGCCTGGACACCTTCGAGACCCGAGCGGGCTTCTGGGGGCTCGGCGTGGCCGCGATCTGGCTGCGTGACCCGCACGAGCTGGCGCGGGCCCGTGGGCTGATCGACGCCTACCAGCAGGCCCTGGGCGAGCGGGTGCGGAGCGAGCAGGATGCCCTCGCCGCCCGCGGTGAGGCCCCCACCCTGTGGCGGCGCCTGGCGCGCCAGCCGATCCGCACGCTGCTGCTCGCCCTGCTCGCCGCCGCCGTGCTCGCCCTCTCTCTGCTGCCCTTCCTGTGGCTGGCCGGCTAATGCCGCCTCAGGCGCGCGGCCGGCGACTCTCGTCGCGCAGCGCCGCAAGCGCAGGCCCCAGGTCCTCGGCCAGCGCGGCCACCGCCGGCCGCGCATGGAAGTAGCCCTGCTGGCGGGTGATACCCGCACGCGCCAGCCAGAGTGCCTCTTCCCGGGTCTCCACGCCTTCGGCGATCAGCAGGATGTCGAGCTCGTCGGCCAGCCGCTTCACGGCCTGCAGCAGGACCTGGCGGCGACGGTCGCCGTCGCAGCCCATGATCAGTTCGCGGTCGACCTTGAGACGGTCGGGCGTGAGGTCGGTGAGCAGGTCCAGGTTGGCGTAGCCGTTGCCGAAGTCGTCCAGCGCCGTGGCGAAGCCCATGGCGCGGTAGGCCTCGATGATGCTGCGCAGGTGCTGGCGGTCCCTGACCCGTTCGGTCTCGGTGATCTCGAAGACGATGCGCTCGGTGGGCCAGCCGACCCGCGCCGAGACGTCCAGGGTCGCCTGGATACAGGCCTCGGGCTCATAGACCGCATTGGGCAGGAAGTTGATCGACAGGTTCTCGCGCATGCCCAGCGCGCTGGCCATCTCGATGGCCCGCACCCGGCACGCCTGATCGAAGCGATAGAGCAGGTCATCGGTAACCTGGGCGAGGACACTCCAGGCCGATTCACCTCCCGGCCCCCGCACCAGCGCCTCGTAGGTGATGATCCGCGCCGCGTCCACGTCGACGATCGGCTGGAAGGCCATGGTGAAGTCGAAGGGCAGCTCCCCTTCGCAGCGGCCGCAGTGCCCCGCGACTCGCGCACAGCTCGACATCGGCGACTCCTTGTCAGTGCTTGTCGGTCTCCTCCCCCGGCAATCGATGCGGGGCGCTGTCGGTCTGGCCGAGGGCAGGCACCGTCGGCCCCACTATCCCAAGCATGAGAGGGTGACGCAATCACCGGTCCGGTGGCACCGGGCAGTTCACGCCGCCCCGGCAAGGGTGTAGGGTCATCGCCAGACCCCACGAGGACACCTCAGCCCTTGAACGCCCCGACATGCTACAGCGATGCCCAGATCGCCGCTGCCCTGGAGGCCTGCGCGCGGGAGCCGGTGCACATTCCGGGGGCCATCCAGCCGGCGGGGTGCCTGATCAGCCTCGATGCCGCCATGCGCCAGGTCCGGCAGGTCAGTGCCAACCTCGAGGAGGTCCTCGGGATCGGCGTCGCCGAAGCCCTTCGCTGCTCGCCCCGCGCGCTTCTCGGTGAACGGCTGTTCGACCGGCTGAAGCGGGAACTGGCCGACCAGGAGCGACTGCCCGCGGCCCTCACCATTCGCCGTCGGGTGAAGGGGCGTGAGTGCTACCTGCATGTGGTCGCCTATCGCAGCGGCGCGCGGCTGGTGGTCGAGCTCGAACCCCTTGCCCGGTCCGATGAGCGACGCCTGCTGGCGCTGGTCAACGAATGGCTGGTCCAGGTGGGCGAGATCGATGACGCCGAACGGCTGCTGCAGGCCCTGACCCGCATGGTCCAGCGACTCACCGGTCACGAGCGCGTGATGGTCTACCGCTTCGACGAGCAGTGGAACGGCCGGGTGGTCGCCGAGCACCGGCTGCCCCTGGCCGAGAGCTTCCTGGGCCATCACTTCCCGGCCAGCGACATTCCCGCCCAGGTCCGCCGGCTCTATGACATCAACCGCGTTCGCAGCATCCCCGATGCCGCCGCGGCGCCGATCCCCCTGATGCCCGCCACGGACCCGCAGGATCCCGCCCCGCTGGACCTCTCGCGGGGCGTGCTGCGTGCCGTCTCCCCCATCCACCAGGAGTACCTGAGCAACATGGGCGTGGCCGCCTCCCTCTCCATTGCCATGCATGACGAGGGAAGGCTGTGGGGTTTGCTGGCCTGCCATGGCCTGTCCCCCAGGCCCCTGGCCGCGGTTGAGCGGGATGCCGCGCGCGCCCTGGTACAGATCGCCGTTCCGCGACTGATGCTGATACGCGCGCGCGACGAGGCCCGACTGCTGCAGAGCATCCACGACAGCCGCGACCTGCTGGCCGGGGAGCGCGGGCTGCTGGTCGACCCCGGCAAGATGGTCAAGCGCCACGGCCAGCAGTGGCTCGACCTGCTGCGTGCCGCCGGGGTGGCGCTGGTCGAGGAGGACCGGGCCCATGGGGTTGGACGGCGGCCGGACGACGGTCGGCTCAAGGCCATGGCGGAGTGGCTCGGCCGCCACCAGCGCCACGACACGCCCTGGTCCACCCAGACACTGGGGGAGACGCCGCTGGCCGACTGGCAGCAGGGCGACCTCTGCGGTCTGCTCGCCGCCCCGCTGCCCACCGACGCGCGTCGACCGGCCTGGCTGATGCTGTTCCGGCACGAGCAGCGCGAGGCTCGCCGCTGGGCCGGCAAGCCCGAGGACGTGCCCACGGAGCGGGACGGCAAGCTGATCATGACCCCACGCCGGTCCTTTGCCCAGTGGCAGGACGAGGTGAAGGGGCGCTGCCCCGCCTGGGGCGCCATCGAGCGCCGTGCCGCCGGGGACCTCGCCGAGGACCTCGCCGTGCTGGCCTCCGGCCACCAGATCCATCGGCTGAACGTGCAGCTGAGCCGGGCAAACGACCAGCTGCAGTCGCTGGCCTTCAGCGACAGCCTGACCGGCAGCTGGAACCGCTATCGCATGGAGCAGGCCATCGACGCGTCCCTGAATGCCGCCGAACGCTACGGCCACCCCTGTGCGGTGCTGCTGTTCGACGTGGATCACTTCAAGCGGTTCAACGACACCCACGGCCATGAGGCCGGGGATCGGGTGCTGGTCGAGATCACCCGGGCGCTGCAGGCCAGCCTGCGCGACAGTGACACCCTGGGGCGCTGGGGCGGCGAGGAGTTCCTGGTGCTGGCCAGCCACTGCGAGGGTCAAGGGGCGCTCCACCTGGCGGAGCGCCTGCGCCGGTGCGTGGAGGGCGTCGACCTGGCCGAGCTGGGCCGGGTGACCATCAGCATCGGCGTGGCCAGCTGGCACCCCGGCGATACCCGCAAGCGGCTGGTCGCGCGGGCCGACGAGGCGATGTACCGGGCCAAGCAGAACGGCCGCAACCGCGTGGAGCAGGCAGCGGACGGCGCCGCGCAGGCATGAGGTACCGGCCATGGACGAAAATGCCCCCGCCGGGCCGACCGGCGGGGGCATGGGAGCGAAGGGCCTGCGGACGTCGACGACGCCCGGGGCGGTGGATCACTGGCGAATGAGGTAGTCGAAGGCGCCCAGGGCGGCCTTGGAGCCCTCGCCCATGGCGATGACGATCTGCTTGTAGGGCACGGTGGTCACGTCGCCGGCGGCGAAGATCCCGGGGACCGAGGTCATGCCGTGGGCGTCGACCACGATCTCGCCGCGCTCGGAGAGCTCGATGGACGAGTCCTGGAGCCACTCGGTGTTGGGCACCAGGCCGATCTGCACGAACACGCCCTCCAGCTCGACCTGGCGGATCTCGCCGCTGGCGCGCTCCTCATAGGTGAGGCCGTTGACCCGCGTGCCGTCACCGTTCACCTCGGTGGTGCGGGCGCCGAGGATGATCTCCACGTTGGGCAGGCTGCGCAGCTTCTTCTGCAGTACCGCGTCGGCGCGCATCTCGTCCATGAACTCGATCAGGATGACATGGCCGACGATGCCGGCCAGGTCGATGGCCGCCTCGACGCCGGAGTTGCCGCCGCCGATCACCGCCACGCGCTTGCCCTTGAACAGCGGGCCATCGCAGTGGGGGCAGTAGGCCACGCCCCTGTTGCGGTACTCGGCCTCGCCGGGCACGCCCATCTCGCGCCAGCGGGCGCCGGTGGCGAGCACCAGGGTCCGGCTCTTGAGGCTGGCGCCGGATTCGAACTGCACCTCGTGCTCCTCGCCGGGCTGGCCGGGCACCAGCTTGACCGCACGCTGCAGGTTCATGATGTCGACCTCATACTCCTTGACGTGCTCCTCCAGCGCCGCGGCCAGCTTGGGGCCCTCGGTGTGGGGGACGGAGATGAGGTTCTCGATGCCCATGGTGTCGAGCACCTGGCCGCCGAAGCGCTCGGCGGCCACCCCGGTGCGGATGCCCTTGCGGGCGGCATAGACCGCCGCCGCGGCGCCGGCGGGGCCGCCGCCGATCATCAGGGTGTCGAAGGTCGGCTTCTCGCCGAGCCTGGCGGCCTCGCGCTCGGCGGCGCCGGTGTCCACCTTGGCCAGGATCTGCTCCAGGCTCATGCGGCCCTGGTCGAAGGGCTCGCCGTTGAGGTAGATGCTGGGCACCGACATCACCTGGCGCTCCTCCACCTCGTCCTTGAACAGCGCGCCATCGATGGCGACGTGGTGGACGCCGGGGTTGAGGATCGCCATCAGGTTCAGCGCCTGGACCACGTCCGGGCAGTTCTGGCAGGAGAGCGAGAAGTAGGTCTCGAAGTTGAGCTCGCCCTCGAGGCCCTTGATCTGCTCGACCACCTCATCCGAGGCCTTGGGCGGATGACCGCCGACCTGCAGCAGCGCCAGCACCAGGGAGGTGAACTCGTGACCCATGGGCAGGCCGGCGAACACCACGCCGGTCTCCTCGCCGGGGCGATTGAGCGCGAAGGAGGGACGGCGCGCGTCCTGGCCATCGAGCTTGAGGGTGATCTTGTCGGTCAGGCCGACGATGTCGGTCAGCAGGCCGTGCAGTTCCTTCGACTTGGCGCCGTCATCGAGGGACGCGACGATCTCGAAGGGCTGGGTGACCTTTTCCAGATAGGCTTTGAGCTGGCTTTTCAGATTGTCGTCCAACATGACAGCGGCATTCCTTCATGTTCGGGTATCGGGGTGGAGGCATGAGGGGACCGGGACGTCCCGCGCGGGAAAGCCCAGTTCGCTCATGCTTCCGGAATCAGGGCCCGGGCAGGGGATACCCGGGCGGGGCAGGCGAGGCCGGAGCGGGCCTCGCCGGCAGGGGCAGGTCGCTTAGATCTTGCCGACCAGGTCCAGGGACGGAGACAGGGTCGCTTCGCCTTCTTCCCACTTGGCCGGGCAGACCTCGTTCGGGTTGGCGCGCACGTACTGGGCGGCCTTGACCTTGCGCAGCAGCTCCTCGGCGTTGCGGCCGATGTTGCCGGCGTTCAGCTCGATGATCTGGATCTTGCCGTCGGGGTCGACCACGAAGGTGCCACGCTCGGCGATGCCGTCTTCCTCGATCAGCACCTCGAAGTTGCGCGAGATGGCGTGGGTCGGGTCGGCCAGCATCGGGTACTGCAGCTTGTTGATGGTCTCGGAGCTGTCGTGCCAGGCCTTGTGGGTGAAGTGGGTGTCGGTGGAGACGCTGTAGATCTCGACGCCCAGCTTCTTGAACTCCTCGTAGTTGTCTGCCAGGTCACCCAGCTCGGTGGGGCAGACGAAGGTGAAGTCGGCCGGGTAGAAGAAGAAGATGTTCCACTGGCCCTTCAGGCTCTCCTCGGTGACGTCGATGAACTCGCCATTGTGGTAGGCAGTGGCCTTGAACGGCTTGACTTCGGTGTTCAGCAGCGACATTCGGTAGTGCTCCTTTCGACTTTCGTTGAATGGGTGACGGCGATACGGGGCGCATGGTAGCCCGTATCTCCCGATAGCGTAAATTGAATGGCGTCATGGACCTGATAATTCAACCCTATGGTCCATGACGGCGGGCGTCAGCCGATGTCCACCGCCTCGCCCTGGCGGTCGAAGGCCAGGAACTGCGAGATGTTGCCCATCTTGAGCGACTCCACCATGCGGTTGAGGTGCTGCTCGGCCTGGGCCTGGGCGTCCTCGCCGGCCAGGGCCGCCACGAAGACGATGTCCCAGTCGACCCCGGTCTCCCGGGATTCCGCCACCAGCGCTGCCATGTCGGAGAGCTCCTCGGGGGCCTTGTCGACGCAGACCACCGGGGTCAGCACGCCCCCTTCGCCCTGTTCGAAGCGGCGCCGCTGCTCCTCGCTGGGATGGTCCGGCAGCTCGGCGCGGGTGAAGACGAACAGCAGGCGCTGCGGCTCTGGCTGGGCACGCGCCTCGTCCAACAGGTCGGCATAACAGGAAATGGCCACGGGCTCTCCTCCGGTTCGGGATGGTATCGTGGCAGGCAGCGTAACGGGCCGGCTCCGCTTCGGGAAGGGGGTTTCGCGGCCCATGCGACCCAGGTCACGTTCCGGAGCGCCGATGAGCCCCCCTACCCCACCGCTGGCCCGTCAGCTGCGCGATGCCACCCGCGACGCCCACCGCGCCCTGGACCACCACCCGGCGCTGCAGTGCCTGCTCGCCCCCACCCTGACCCGGGAGGCCTACGCCGCCTCGCTGTTGGCGCTCTATCCCGCCCATGCAACACTGGAGAACCGCGTCTGCCAGGAGATCGCGCGGCTCGGCCTGCGCCTCCGGGTGCCACGGCGGCTGTCGCACCTTACCGACGACCTCGGCATCCTCGGCCTGACGCCGGAAGCGCCCGCCTCCGAGACCGCACATCCCCCGACCTCCCCCGCCACCCTGGCGGGAGAGCTCTACGTGCTGGAGGGCTCGCGCCTGGGGGGGCAGATGATTGCCGACCGGCTGCGCCGGACCCTGGGCCCCGGGGTGCCGCACGCCTTCTTCTCCCTGGCCATGGCCCCCGAGGAGTGGCCGCGGCGACTGGCCGAGCTCGAGGCGCTCTGCCCACCCGGCCAGAGTGACGCCGCCCTGGCCGGCGCCCACGAGGCCTTCGCCCGCTTCCACCATCAGTTGGACACTCACTTCCGGGCCTAGCCGGCCATATTCAGCGGGAGGTCATCGCCTGGCGCAGGCGTAGCTCCAGGCGCCGCTCATAGAGCCCCTTGGTCACCAGGGTGCCCAGCACCAGCCCGCCCCCGACCAGGGCGATCGGTGCCGGGGTCTCGCCCAGCAGCCACCAGGCCCAGAGGGTGCCGACCACCACCTCCAGCAGCAGCAGCAGGCCGACCTCGGCGGCGGGCAGGTAGAGGGGCCCGCGCTGCAGCAGGGTCACGCCCGTCGGCACGATGAACAGGCACAGCAGGACCACCAGCAGCCAGCGATCGATGGGCGGCATGACGATCCCGCCACCGCCCAGCCACAGCGCCAGGGCAGCGCCGCTACCCACGATGAGGCCGTTGAACACCAGCATCGGGCTCATGTCCACGCCGGGGCGCCGACGGCAGAGCGTGAAGTTGAGCGCCAGGGTGGTGGCGGCCATCAGGGCGAAGGCATTGCCCACCCAGGAGCCGGCCCCGGTGTCATCGATCACGATCATCCCGATACCCAGCATGCAGAGCCCGATCGCCAGCCAGGTGCGGCGCGGCAGCCGCTCGGCGAGGATCGTGCGGGACAGCAGGGCGGCGATCAGCGGCGCCCCCGCGAGGATCAGCAGGACGTTACCCGCCTTGGTGTACTGGTTGCCCAGCACGAAGCCGCAGGTCGTCAGGCTGAAGAGCAGCGCCACGGCGATGCCGGTGCCGCCGCAGCGCCGGTAGGCGGCCAGGGTGCCGCGGCCGTAGCGCGCCAGGGCGATCACCAGAAAGCCCAGCGCCGAGAGGAATCCCCGCCACATCAGGATCTCGGCGTCCGGCAGGGCCGCCAGCTTGATCAGCAGGGCATCCGGCGACATGATCAGCGCCCCGCCCCCGGTCAGCAGCAGCCCCTGCTGGCGGTGGGAGAGCCCGTCGCCCGACCGCCACGCCATCACGGACGCCCCTCCATCAGCCCTTCTCCCGCTCCAGGACGCGGATGACTTCCGGCACCGTCAGGCCCTGGTCGTCGATCCCCGCATACAGTGCCTCCACCGCCTCGGCGACGCTGCGACCGGCCCCCAGCTCGTCGGTCATGGCATGGTAGTAGCCCAGGTCCTTGCTGGCATTGGCCACGCTGAAACGGAAGCCGGATGCGTCGCCCTCGGCGATGAAGGGCCGCAGGCGGTCGAAGACCACCCCGCCACCGCCGCCCTTGCCCACCACCTCGAGGAAGGCCGCATCGTCGATGCCCGCCCGGCGCGACGCCGCGGCCGCCTCGGCCAGCACCGCCGAGAAGCCCAGTGAGACGAAGTTGTGCACAAGCTTCAGGGTATGCCCGGCCCCCACCTCGCCGGCATGTGTGATGTTCTCGGCAAAGCTCTCGAGCAGCGGCCGCATCTGCGAGAACAGCGCCGAAGAGGCCCCCACGATCAGGTTCAGGCGCCCCTCCTCCGCCTCCCGGGGGGTCCGGGTCATGGCGGCATCCATGAAGTGGCCGCCGGCCTGGACCACCCGATCGGCGACCCGGGCCGTGGAGCTGGGCAGCGCCGTGGAGCAGTCGATCACCACGCCCCCCGGCGCCAGGCCCTCCAGGACCCCACCCGGCTCGAAGAGCACCGCCTCGACCTGAGGCGAGCCGGTCACGCAGAGCAGCACCGCATCCGCGGCCTCGGCCACCTCGTGCCCCGTGCTCGCCAGCTGGGCCCCCGCTTGCACCAGGTCATCCACCGGCTGGTTGCCGGGATGCTCGAGGAGCGTCAGCGGATAGCCGCCCCGAAGGATATTGCGGGCGATACCGTGGCCCATCAGGCCAACCCCGACCAGGCCGATACGCAGCGTCTGTGTCATGCTTGCCTCCTTGCTCATCCGTGGTGGATCGCGACGGTCTTGATGCGTGTATAGCTGCGCAGCCCCTCGAAGCCCTTTTCGCGACCATGCCCGGAGCGGCCGACGCCGCCGAACGGCAGCTCGATCCCGCCGGCGGCACCATAGTTGTTGACGAAGACCTGGCCGCTGCGCACGCCCTTGGCCAGGCGCAGCTGGCGACCGCCGTCGCGGGTCCAGATGCCCGCGCAGAGGCCGAAGTCGGTGCCATTGGCCAGTGCCAGGGCCTCGGCCTCGTCGTCGAAGACCTGCACCGCCAGGACCGGCCCGAACAGTTCCTCACGCAGCACCTCGTGCCCTGCCGGGATATCGACCAGCAGCTGCGGCACCGCGAAGTGGCCGCCGGCGGGCGACCCCTCCGCCAGTTGTCCGCGGGCCAGAGTGCGGATGCCGTCGGCATGGGCCGCCGCCAGGCGGGCCTCAAGCTTCGCCTTCTGGCGGGCGTTGATCAACGGACCGCAGTCGGCGTCCGCCTCGCCAACGTCGCAGCGCAGGGCTTCGAAACGCTCGGCCAGGCGCCCCAGCACCTCATCGGCCACCTCGCGCTGCACCAGCAGCCGACTGCCTGCAGAGCAGGTCTGGCCAGCGTTCTGGATGATGCCGCGAACCACGAAGGGCAGCGCCGCCTCCAGATCCGCATCGGCGAAGAGGATCTGCGGCGATTTCCCGCCCAGTTCCATGGTGACCGGGACATGCTGGACCGCCGCGGCCTGGGCCACCAGGGTGCCGGTTTCCGGGGAACCGGTGAAGGAGAGATGGTCGATGGACGGGTGCGCCGACAGCGCGGCACCGGCCTCGCGGCCAAGGCCGGGCACAACATTGAGCACTCCCGCCGGCAAACCGTGCTCCACGGCCAGCTCGGCCAGGCGAAGCACGCTCAGGCAGGCGTCCTCGGCGGGCTTGAGCACCACGGTATTGCCGGCCGCCAGGGCCGCGGCTACGCAGCGACCGAAGATCTGCGCGGGGTAGTTCCAGGGAATGATCTGCCCACAGACTCCGTAGGGCTCGCGCAGGGTCATCACCGCGAAGTCGTTCTCGAAGGGGATCGTCTCACCATGGAGCTTGTCGGCGGCCCCGCCATAGAAGCGGAAATATCGGGCACAGGCGCTAATGTCGCCACGTGCCTGAGTCATCGGCTTGCCGGTATCCGCGCACTCCAGGGCGGCGAGCCGCTCATGATCGTCCTCGATGGCCGTGGCGAAGGCCAGCAGCCACTCGCTGCGCCGGCGGGCCGTCCAGCGAGACCATTCGTCGAGTCGGCCGGAAAAGGCGCGGCCGGCCGCCGACACGGCCTGGTCGATCTCTTCTTCCTGGCAGCGGGCGATCCGCGCGATCGTCTTGCCGTGGGAAGGCGCCTCCACGTCCAGGGTCGAGCGGGTGGCAACCCAGGCTCCACCGATCAGGGCCTGGTGGGAGGGCATCTCGGGTAAGGACTGCACGTCGTGGACTCCTTTTCATTGTTGTGTTTGCCACCCCGACAGGATTCAGGTTACGGCGAACCTTTATTCAATACAGCAGGTCGACCAGTCCCATGGATATCCAGGGCATATAGGTGATCCCCATGAGGCAGGCCAGCACTACCAGCACGAAAGGCACCAGCCAGGGCAGCATCTCGTCGATGGAGATCTTGGCCACCGCACAGGCGGCGAAGAGGTTCACGCCCAAAGGCGGGGTAATCATGCCCAGGGCGAGATTGACGACCATGATCAGCCCGAAATGCACCGGCTGAATGCCGAACTGGATAGCGATCGGCGTCAGGATCGGCGCCAATACCAGGATCGCCGCGGAGGTCTCGATGAACATCCCCACCATCAGCAGCAACCCATTGACGGCCAGCAGGAAGGCCCAGGGGCTCTCGAACACCTGATTCACCCAGGCAGCGATCTCGCCCGGCAGTCCCGAACGGCTGATCAGGAAGCTGAACAGGGCCGCCGCCGCGATGATCAGCATCACCGCCGCTGTAGAGATCACGCTCTGGCGCAGGATCGGCCAGAGATCCTTCAGACGCAGCTCGCGGTAGAGCAGACCGCCCACCGCCAGGGCATAGAAGACCGCCACCGCCGAGGCTTCGGTGGGGGTGAAGATACCGCCATAGATCCCGCCGATCACCACCACCGGCATCAGGATGGCCGCCCAGGCACGCTTGAAGGCCACCGTAAAGTGGCTGCGATCCTCGCGATCCTGCAGGCCATAGCCACGCAGCTTGCAGAAGAGGTAGAGAAACAGCAGCAAGGCACCACCGATCAGCACCCCGGGGCCGATGCCGGCGATGAACAGCTGACCGATGGAGGTATCGGTGCTGACGCCATAGAGGATCAACGGAATGGACGGGGGGATCAGCACGCCCAGTTCAGCGGAGGACGCCTGAATGGAGGCCGCCAGCGGCGTGGGGTAGCCATGGCGAACCATGGCCGGGATCAGGATGGCGCCGATGGCGAAGGTCGTGGCCACACTCGATCCCGAAACCGCGGCAAACATCATGCAGGTCAGCACGCAGGTCATGGCCAGGCCGCCCTGGACACCGCCGACGATGGACTTTGCCAGGTCGACCAGGCGGCTGGATATCCCTCCCGAGGCCATCAGGTTGCCGGCCAGAATGAAGAACGGAATGGCCATCAGGGGGAAATGGTCGATGCCCACGAAGATCTGCTGCGGCACCATCAGCAGAGGCAGTCGCGAGAAGAATTCGATACCGATGATCGAGGCCAAGATGATCGAGATGGCGATGGGAACGCCGAAGGCAAAGAGGATGATCAGCGAGAGGCCGATGACGAGGTTCATGGACGATCACCTCCGTTGACCGATCTGTGGCCGGCCTCTCCCTCGGCCAGGGTGGAGCTCGCCTGCTGAACCACATCGGCATCCACCTCGGGAGCCAGATTGCTGTTCTCCGGGCCCAGTTTCTCCAGCCCGAGGCCCTGGGAAATCAATCGGGCGATCACCGCTACCATGGCGAAGGCACTCCCGGTGGGAATCGCGGCGTAGGACCAGGCGATGGACATTCCCAGGCCCGAGAGCATCTGGCTGCGTACCCGAAGCGTCATCTGGATGCCGTACACCATCAAGACACCGAGGACCAGCAGGCAGCAGGCGCCGATGACTATCTCGAGCGCCAGCAGGGTTCGACGCGGTACCAGCTTGTAGACCAGTTCCACGGCCATCATGTAGCCACCACGGAAGGTAGCCGCCGCCCCCATGAACACGCACCAGATCATGGTGGAACGCGATATCACTTCCGACCAGGTGGAGGGCGCGTTGAAGATGAAGCGCGTCAGAACCTGAAAGAAACCCAGCGACACGGAAATGATGAGCATCACCACCGCGATCACCAGCGCTAGCCGGGTCAGTCGGCTTTCCAGGCGAAGAAACCAGGAGAGCATCGGGATCACCTTGTCAGGAAAAGGAAACCTCCGGCGACCACGCCGGAGGTTGGGTGGGATCAGCAGTCGCTGGCGCGGATACGATCCAGCATCTCGCTGCCGTACTCATCGGTGTAGATCTCGTAGGCAGGTTCGACCGCCTCCTGGAACGGCGCCGGGTCGATATCGGTCTTGACGGTCATGCCCTTCTCACGCAGCAGCGCCACACCTTCTTCCTCGAGACGGCTGACTTCCTCGCGAGTGGCTTCGGCCGACGCTTGAGCGGCCTGGTTGAACCACTCGCGCTCTTCGTCACTCAGGCCGTCGAGCAGGATCGGCGAAGCCAGGATGGCAGCGGGCGAATAGACGTGTCCGGTGAGCGACAGATGATCCTGCACCTCCCAGAAGTTGGTCGCCACGATCACCGTGATGGGGTTCTCCTGGCCATCCACGGTGCCCTGCTGCAGCGCCGTGAAGAGCTCGGGAAACGCCATCGGCGTAGGGCTGGCGCCCATCTGCCTGAAGGCTTCCTGGTGCACCCGGTTCTCCATGGTGCGCACCTTCAGCCCTTCCGCATCCTCCGGCGTATTGATCTCGCGCATGCTGTTGGTCATGTGGCGAAAGCCGTTCTCCGACCAGGCCAGGCCGACCAGGTCATGGTCACTCATCTTGGTCAACAGTTCCTCGCCGATCTCGCCATCGAGCACACAGCGCGCCTGGTCGTAGTCCTCAAAGAGGAACGGCAGGTCGAGCACATAGGTCTCGGGGACGAAGTTGCCCAGCGGCCCGGTGGAGGTGATGACCACATCCACGGTGCCGATCTGCAGGCCTTCGATCATCGCCCGCTCGCCACCGAGCGAACCGGAGGGATGTTCGTTGACCGTGAACTCACCATCAGAGAGCCGCTCCAGCGTCTCCTTGAAGGCATCGGCGCCCACCGAGTAATGAGAGCTGTCCGACAAGGTGTGCCCCAGGGTCACCTCGGTGGCGGCCTGAACCTGGAGGCTAAGCGTCGTGGCGGCCAGACCACCGATGGCGACGGCGAGCGTGCGGCGTGCGAAATGCTTGGTCATAGTGATTCCTCTTTGTTGTTGTCGGGACGACGAGAGCCTCGGCGTTCTCGTCCCGCATCCAGATCGGCACCCTAAAGGATGCCGGTTTCACGAGCGTTCCCGGATGAACGCCTCGATGATCTCCCGGAGATCCCGGTCTCCCTCGAACCCCAGTCGCCGGGCCTTGGCGGTATCGAAACGTGCCGGCCAGTTGGAGACGATGGCGGTGATGGCCTCGTCCGGCTCGTGGCGGACCCTGGACACGGCCTCGGCACCGGCCACTTCGCCCAGGGCCTCGAGCATCTCGGCCACAGTGACCGTGATGCCCGGCAGCATGAAGGCACGGAAAGGGGCCCAGTCTGCCCGTGGCACCTCGGCTCCGTGGATCAACGCCTCGATCACCCGGCCGGGCGACATCACGAATAGCGCCAGGTCGGTGGGGACCGGACAGACGGCCTCCTCGCCGCTCAAGGGCTCGCGCAGGATGCTGGAGGCAAAGCTCGAAGCCGCGGCATTGGGCCGTCCCGGGCGGATGACGATGGTCGGCAGGCGCAGGACACGGCCATCGACGAGGCCGCGACGGCCGTAGTCATTGATCAACAGCTCACACATGGCCTTCTGGGTGCCGTAGGAGTTCTGGGGGTGCAGCGCCGTCATGTCGTCGAGCGTCTCGGGCAGGTCGCCGCCGTAGGCAGCCACCGAGCTGGCCATGATCAGGCGCGTCTCCGCAAGGGCATGGTGTCGGCAGCCCTCCAGCAGTGCCCGGGTGGCATCGAAGTTGACCCGCATCCCCAGGTCCAGGTCGCCCTCGGCGGCGGAACTGACCACCGCCGCCAGGTGATAGATCACCGTCGGCCGCTCGACCAGGATGGCATCCAGTGCCCGGGGCGCGGTGATATCCATGGCCAGGGAGATTATCTCCACATCGGTCGCGGCCGGTACCTGTGGCTCGATCTGGTCGACCAGGGTCAGGCGGCGTATCGCCTGGCCGTCGAGTTCGCCCCGCTCGAGCAGGCGGGCGAGGAGGCGTTGTCCGAGAAATCCGGCGCCGCCGGTGATGACGATATGCATGCTGATCCTGTTCCTGTTGTCGTTGTCTGTCTCTCGAGAGGCGCCGTGGGGTATCAGGGCGCCAACCCATGCTCTCGTCCCCAGCCCAGCCCCTCGCGAGTACCCGCGGCCGGACGGTACTCGCAGCCCACCCAGCCCATGTAGCCGAGCGCCTCGAGTCGCGCAAAGAGCGCGGGATAGTGCACCTCGCCGACATCCGGCTCGTGACGCTGGGGTACCCCGGCGATCTGGACATGCCCGATCCGCTCGAACTGCCGTTCCAGGTGCTTGATCAGGTCGCCGTCCATGATCTGGCAGTGGTAGAGATCGAACTGAAGACGCAGGCTGGGCTGGTTCACCTCCTCCAGCACCGCCATGGCTTGGGCCTGGCGGGACAGAAAGAAGCCGGGCATGTCGCGAGTATTGATCGGCTCGATCAACAGCTCGCGACCCACCCTGGCCGCTTCCCCGGCGGCGAACCGCAGGTTCGCCAGATAGGTGGTCTGGTGGGCCGCCTGGGTCTCGGGATCGGCATCCGGCGGCAGCAGCCCCGCCATGGCATGCACGCGGGGGCAGTCGAGCGCCTCGGCATAGCGCAGCGCCTCGACCACGGAATCGCGGAACTCGGCCTCGCGTCCGGGCAGGCTGGCGATGCCTCGCTCCCCCGCCTCCCAGTCGCCGGGCGGCAGGTTGAACAGCACCTGCTCGAGGCCGGCCTCATCCAGTGCGGTCTTGATGTCCTCGGGGGAATGGGCATAGGGAAACAGATACTCCACTCCACGAAAGCCGGCCTCGGCGGCCGCAGCAAAGCGGTCGAGGAAATCATGCTCGCTGAACAGCATGCTCAGGTTGGCGGCCAGTCGGATCATGGTCGGGTCCTTGTGGAATCGGATCAGTCGCGGGGGAAGCGGGCCTCGAGCTCGGCCACCTGTTCCGGTGTCAGGGCGCGCGGATGTCGGCCGTGCAGCAGCAGATAGAGCTTGGCAGTCTCCTCCAGCTCCTCGGTGGCGTAGACCGCCGCTTCCAGGCTCTTGCCGGCCACCACCGGGCCGTGATTGGCGAGCAGCACGGCACTGTGTTGCCCCGCCAGGCCGCGCACCGCATCGCCCAGGGCGGGGTCTCCCGGCAGGTGGTAGGGCACCAGCGGCAGCTTGCCCACTCGCATCACGTAATAGGCGGTCAGGGGAGGAATGCAGTCACAGGGGTCGATATCGGGCAGGCAGGAGACCGCGACCGAGTGGGTCGAATGCAGGTGCACGATGGCCTCGGACTGGGGGCGTTCGGCATACATGGCCATGTGCAGGAAGTGCTCCTTGGTCGGCCTGTCGCCCTCCTGCCAGCGCCCCTCGCCGTCGAGCCGCGAGATGCGCGCCGGGTCCAGCCGACCCAGGCAGGCATTGGTGGGAGTCATCAGCCAGCCGCCGTCATCCAGCCGCAGGCTGATGTTGCCGCTGGAGCCCATGGTCAGGCCCCTGTCGAACAGCGACTTGCCCAGCGTGGCGATCTGTTCACGCAGTCGCGTCTCGTCGTGGCGGCTCATGCGCTCCCCTCCCCTGCGGTCAGTTCCTCCAGCACGGTGAAGGCCCGGGTAAAGAAATCCTCTGCGCCGAAGTTGCCGGACTTAAGCGCCAGCGACAGCGGTGCCTCTCGGCCGGGCCAGGGCGCCTGGGTCCAGGGCACCCCGGGGTCGATCTGGCCACCGATGCGAAGCTGACGGACGCCCAGCGCAGAGACCACCGCGCCGGACGTCTCGCCGCCGGCGACCACCAGGCGGCCGACGCCTTCGTCGACCAGGGTGCGCGCCAGCTGGCCCATGGCCTGCTCCACCTGCTCACCGGCACGCTCGACCCCGAGCGCCGCCTGGGCCTCCTTGACGCGCTGGGGATCCGCGGAGGCATAGACCAGCACCGGGCCGCCGTCGGCCAGCTGCTCGCGGGCGAAGGCCAGGGCCTCGGCCAGGTGAGACTCGCCCGCCGCCAGCGCCAGCGGGTTCAGGGCGACACCAGGATGGCGCCCGAGGAAGTGATCGACCTGGCCGAGCGTGGCACGCGAGCAGCTGCCCGACAGCACCAGCGCACTGCCGGCAGCCGGCGACAGTCGCCCCGGCTCGGAGACCTCGTCCAGCCAGCCCCGGCGGCGATACTGCTCGGGCAGCGCCTGTCCCAGCCCCGACCCGCCGGTCACCAGGGGATAGTCGACCAGTGCCTCGGCGAGCACCTCGAGGTCCCGTTCGTCGAGGGTGTCGCAGATCACATGGCGTACGCCCTGTTCCGACAGGGCACGAAGATGGTCGCGCGTGGCATCGGCGCCACGGGCCAACACCGACCGCGGCGCCAGGCCCACCGCATGGGGGGTCTGGCGGCTCAGGAAGCGCACCAGGTCGGCATCCGTCATCGGGTTGAGCGGATGGTGCTCCATCCCGCTCTCGTTGAGCAGGCGATCGCCGACGAAGAGGTGGCCCTGATAGACGGTACGGTGATTGGCCGGGAAGGCGGGGACCATCACGGTCTGGGCGCTCCCCAACCGCTCCAGGAGGGCATCGGCCACCGGCCCGATATTGCCGGCGTCCGTGGAGTCGAAGGTGGAGCAGTACTTGAAGAATATCTGTCTTGTGCCCCGGGCCTGCAGCCACTCCAGCGCTGCCAGGGACTCCGTCACGGCCTCGCCTGCCGGGCAGGAGCGGGACTTCAACGCCACCACCACCGCATCGACATCGCCGATGTCTGCCTCGGCGGCCGGCACGCCGATGGCCTGCACGCAGCGCATTCCGGCGCGCACCAGGTTGTTGGCGAGATCCGTGGCCCCGGTGAAGTCGTCGGCGATGGCACCCAGCACGATGGCCATGGTCAGGCTCCTTCGGCGTCGTTGGCGGCCTCGGGCAGCGTGATGCCCGACAGCCGCTCGTAGACCTTGATCACGGCCGCGTCGTCCTCGCGGCCGAAGCCGGCCCCCTTGGCCGCGGTGAACTGCTGCAGTGCCGAAGAGGCGACCGGGGTCGGCAGGGCCAGCTCACGCCCGGTCTCGTGGACGATATTGAGGTCCTTGACGAAGATGTCGACGGCAGAGAGCGGCGTGTAGTCGCCCTTGAGGATATGCGGCACCCGGTTCTCGAACATCCAGGAGTTGCCCGCCGAGTGGGTAATCACCTCGTAGACGGTATCCGGGTCGAGCCCCATGCGGATGCCCAGTGCCATGGCCTCGGCGGCGGTGGCGATGTGCACCCCGGCGAGCAGCTGGTTGACGAGCTTCATGCTCGAACCCACGCCGGGCGTGTCCCCCAGCCGGTAGACGGTGGCGGCCATGGCATCGAGGACGGGCGCCGCCATGGCGAAGGCACTCTCGGCGCCCGAGGCCATGACCGATAGTTCGCCGCTGCGCGCCTTGGCGGCGCCACCGCTGATCGGGGCGTCGAGCATCTTGAGTCCCGCGTCGGCGAGCCGCTCCCCCAGGCGACGCGCGATGCTGGGGGCCACCGTGGCGCATTGCATGATCAGCCCACCGCGGCGTAGGGAACCCACGACCCCCTGGTGGCCGAACAGCACCTGCTCGACCTGATCGGCATTGACCACCACCAGCAGCACGATGTCACTGCGGGCCGCCAGTGCCGCCGGCGTCTCGGCGCTCTCCCCGCCGCGCGCCTCGAAGGCCTCGCGAGCCCCGGCGGAGATATCGCAGCCCATGACCTCCAGGCCGCTCTCGAGCATCGCAGTGGCCGTGCCCATGCCCATGGCCCCCAGGCCAATGACGCCGACGCGGGGCGCCCCTGTGGTTGCATCGCTCACCTTCTGGCCTCCTGATGACGGATTTATTCCCGTGACTGGTAGCGCTAACATGTTAGCGCTAACATCGTTGTAGATGATCCATCATCAGGCAGCAAGGGCCGAGAGGGAGGGTGCGACCAATGTCTAAAAACAAGACACAGTCACGTCAGAGGCGAGGCTCCCACCAACCGACCCTCGCCCAAGTAGCTGAAGTGGCTGGCGTTTCTTCCATCACGGCTTCCCGAGTGCTCAACGACCCCGAACGCGTCAATGCCTCGACGCGGCAGCGTGTCCTGGAGGCCATGGAGCAGCTCGGATACGTACCCAACCTGATCGCAGGCAGCCTGGCATCGGCTCGATCCCGCTTCATCGCAGTGATCGTACCGTCGCTGGCCAACACCGTCTTCATCGAGGTCATCAAGGGGCTTCAGGCCACCTTCGAGGCTGCTGGCTATCAGATCCTGCTGGGCAACACCGACTACGACATCGAGCGCGAGCATCAGCTGGTCAGAACGTTCCTGGGCTGGTCCTGCTCCGCGCTGGTAACGGCGGGACTCAAGCACACCCCGGCGTGCCGTCGATTGCTGAAGGAGTGTGACCGACCCGTGATGGAGGTGATGGAGCTCGGGGAGGCCTTGGATCTCAACGTCGGCCTGGACCATCAGGAAGCGGGCCGCTGCATGGCCAGGCATCTACTGGGGCGCGGCTATCGCCAGCCGGTCTACGTCGGCGCACGACTCTCGGATGACTATCGCGCAAGCATGCGTTATGCGGGACATCGCGAAGTGCTGCAGGCCTCCGGGCTCGAGCCCTTGCTGATCGAACTCGACCAGCTCGGCAGTCTCGAAGAGGGGGCTAGAGGGCTGGAACGTGTTCAAGCGCACTATCCCGGGGCCGACGCTATCCACTTCGCCAACGATGACCTGGCATCCGGCGCCCTGCTGCATGCCCAGCGTCTCGGCCTGCGGGTCCCCGGGGATATCGCCATCGCCGGCTTCAATGGGCTGCCGCTGGGCCAGTACGTCACGCCACGCCTGACCACCATCCAGTCACCCCGCGAGGCCATGGGACGACTGGCGGCAGAGCAGGTCTTGAGGCGACTGGACCACCAGCCGGTGACGCAACCGCAGCAGGATGTGGGATTCACGCTCATGATCGGCCAGAGCACCTAAGGCCGGGAGCCCCGCGGCCGGCCTTTCGCCTCTGCGCTGACGGGGTCGGGTCATGAGTTCTTTCACCCTCTCCGGTTCGGCGGCACCAGCCCATGGCGCTGCATCCGCCGATAGACGGTGGGACGCGACACGCCCAGCCGCCGGGCCACCTGGCTGATGTTCCACCGGGCCTGCTGCAACAGCTCATGGAGGGCCTGCCCATCGTCGTCCACCGCCACGTCGCCTTCCTGCGCCAGGGTCAACGGGGCGGGAGGCGCGTCGATCAGGCACTCCTCCGGCAGGTCATGAACGGTGATCTCGTCCCCCTCGACCGTGGCCAGCGCGAAGCCCAGCGCATTCTTCAGCTGCCGGATGTTGCCCGGCCAGCCATAGGCCAACAGGGCACTCATGGCATCGGCACGCAGGCGAGCGGGTTGCTCGCGCTCGGCGACCAGCGCCTCGTAGACGCTACGGATCACGAAGTGCCGGTCGGCTCGCTCCCGCAGCGCCGGCAGGCGCAGCTGGGCACCGTTGAGCCGGTAATAGAGGTCCTCCCGGAAATGGCCGTCGCCGATCATCTGACTCATGTCGCGGTGGGTCGCGGTGATCACCCGGATGTCGACCTTCACCGGCGTCTCCGCGCCGAGCGGCATCACCTCGCGCTCCGCCAGGACCCGCAACAGCCGGGACTGCAGCGGCAACGGCATGTCGCCGATCTCGTCCAGGAACAGGCTGCCGCCATCGGCCTGCTGGATCAGCCCACGCATGCCCTGGCGGCGGCCGCCGGTGAAGGCACCCGGCAGGTAGCCGAAGAGCTCGCTCTCGATCAGCGACTCGGGGATGGCCGCACAGTTCACCGCGACGAAGGGACCGCTCGCCCGCGTGCCGCTGTCATGCAGGGCCCGCGCCAGCACCTCCTTGCCGGTGCCGGTCTCCCCGGTGATCAGCACGCTCACCGCCTCGTTGCGCAGGCGCCGCGCCAGCTTGAGCACCCGATGCATGGCCGGGTCGTCCGAGGCGAGCCTGTCGAGTGCCGGCACCGGTGCCGGGGATGCCGGCAGGGCGCGCGCAGCGACATGCCGTCCTCGTGGCTCGATCAGGGTGACGAAGCAGGTGGCATCACTCGCGCGGGCGCGGAAGGCGCGTATCTGGTCGCCGCCGGCCGAGAGAATGCCCAGGACGTCGCTGATCTCGCCGTCGAACAGCTGGGTGATCGAGGGCATGCGGTCCGGGGACCAGGGGGGCCAACGGTGAAGGTGCTCCTCGATCAGGGCGCGCCCGCTGCCGTTGGCGGCGATGACGGTGCCGTCCTCCTCGATGGCGATCAGCCCCCTGCCGTTGAGGTGAACGAACTCGCGCGCCGTGTCATAGCGCAGGATCAGGCAGTCCCGGTAGCGGTGCATGAAGTAGGCATCCTCGATCATCCGCGCGTAGAGCGTCACCAGCGACAGGCCGAAATTCTGGCTCTCGTGGGATCGCGGCGACTCCAGGGCCGAGATGTCGAGGACGGCGATCACGTTGCCCTGCGGATCGGTGATCGGCGCCGCCGTGCAGGTCAGGTTGATGTGGGTCGCGTCGAAGTGCTCGCTGTGATGACAGGTGATGGCTCGGGTGTCGTGGATGCAGGTGCCGACGGCACAGGTCCCCGCATAGCGCTCATCCCAGTCGGCCCCGAGATAGAGACCCGCCTTGCGCAGCGCTCGGTCCCGGTGGCGCTGGCCACGGAACTCCACGGTGATGCCACGATGGTCGGTGAGCAGCAGCACATAGCCCAGCCGGGCCACCTGGGCATGGAGCTGGTCGACCCCGGCACGGGCCACGTGCAGCAGGTCGTCCACCGCCTCCTGGTGGTCGCGCAGGGCCTGCTGGGTCAGCACTCGCACCGGGCGGGGCCGGCTGGGATCGAGCCGGTATTCATCGACGCAGCGTGCCCACGAGCGACGGATCACCTCGCGGCAGGCACCCAGTCCCGTCTCACGGCCTTCGCTGAGCTGGATCAGGGTATCGATATGCTGGCGTTGTTCGGTTTGCAGGCTCATGTCTGCCTCCCGGGGTCCCGCTTCGCCAGAAAGGAAGGGGGTGACGGGACCATTGTTGTTGTCTGGCAGGCCAGCTCCCAGCCTATGCCGACCCGGCGGAGTGTCAATCGGCAATGCCTTCGCCCTTGGTCGGGCGTTACAGCTGTCACGTCCTGGCCGCCAGGGACGTGACAGGTGGCACGCCACCCACCGGCCGACAACGGCAATGCTCCGCGGCCCGTCCGCCCGGAATGGAACAATTTCTCCTTATCTTTCAACGCACTGAAGGAAAGCCGATCGTCAACTCCCGCTCCTGGCACGAATGCTGCTTCAGACAGGGTGCATCCCCCCATGACGAGCAGTGGAGAACAATGATGACAACACACACGCCGACCCAAGACGTCACCCAATGGCTGGAGCAGTTCGAGGCCGCCCTGCATGCGCGAGACATCCAGCAGGTCCTGGACCTGTTCGGCGAGGAGTGCTACTGGCGGGACCTGGTCACCTTCACCTGGAACCTCAAGACGCTGGAAGGCAAGGAGGAGATCCAGGCCATGCTCGATGCCACCCTGGCCGAGACGCGCCCCACGAACTGGCGCCTGGACGGCGAGGCCAACGAGGCCGACGGGGTGATCGAGGCCTGGATCACCTTCGAGACGGCGGTGGCCAGCGGCAAGGGGCTGCTGCGCTTGAAGGAGGGCCGGTGCTGGACGCTGCTGACCACCATGCAGGCGCTCAAGGACCATCCCGAGCCCAGCCGGGAGCGCCGCCCCAAGGGGGCCCAGCATGGGGCCAGCAAGTCACGCGAGACCTGGCTGGAGGCGCGCCAGCGCGAGCAGGAGGCGCTGGGCTACACGCGCCAGCCCTACTGCGTGATCATCGGCGGCGGACAGGGCGGCATCGCGCTCGCCGCACGCCTGCGCCAGCTGGACGTCCCCACCATCGTGGTGGAGAAGAACCCGCGACCCGGCGACTCCTGGCGCAACCGCTACAAGTCCCTCTGCCTGCACGACCCGGTCTGGTACGACCACCTGCCCTACATCCCCTTCCCCGAGAACTGGCCGGTCTTCGCGCCCAAGGACAAGCTGGGTGACTGGCTGGAGATGTACACGAAAGTGATGGAGCTCAACTACTGGGGTTCCACAGAGTGCGAGAGCGCCCGCTACGACGAGGCCGCTGGCGAGTGGATCGTCGAGGTCAACCGCGACGGCGAGCGAGTCACGCTGCGCCCCCAGCAGCTGGTGCTGGCCACCGGCATGTCGGGCATGCCGAACGTTCCCCGCTTCCCGGGCGCCGAGCGCTTCGAGGGCGAGCAGCAGCACTCCAGCCAGCACCCCGGGCCGGACGCCTATCGTGGCAAGAAGGTGGTCGTGGTGGGTGCCAACAACTCCGCCCACGACATCTGTGCCGCGCTCTGGGAGAATGACGCCGACGTCACCATGCTGCAGCGCTCGTCGACCCACATCGTGAAGTCCGACTCGCTGATGGACGTGGTGCTCGGCCCGCTCTACTCCGAGGAAGCCGTGCGCAACGGCATCACCCACGACACGGCCGACCTGATCTTCGCCTCGATCCCCTACAAGGTACTGCCCGACGTCCAGAGACCGGCCTTCGACGAGATCCGCAAGCGGGACGCCGAGTTCTACCAGCGGCTGGAGGAGGCCGGCTTCCTGCTGGACTTCGGTTCCGACGACTCCGGGCTCTTCCTCAAGTACCTGCGCCGGGGCTCGGGGTATTACATCGACGTGGGCGCCTGCGACCTGGTCGCCAACGGCGAGATCAAGCTGCATAGTGGCGTCGGCATCGAGTGCATCAACCCGCGCTCGGTGACCCTCACCGACGGCACCGAACTCCCCGCGGACCTCATCGTCTATGCCACCGGCTACGGCTCGATGAACGGCTGGGCGGCCCGCATCATCTCCCAGGAGGTGGCGGACAAGGTCGGCAAGTGCTGGGGCCTGGGCTCCGACACCCCGAAGGACCCGGGGCCATGGGAAGGCGAGCTGCGCAACATGTGGAAGCCCACCCAGCAGGAGGCGCTGTGGTTCCACGGCGGCAACCTGCACCAATCACGCCACTACTCCCGGTACCTGGCACTGCAGCTCAAGGCCCGCCTCGAGGGCATCCCGACGCCGGTCTACGGCCTGCAGGAAGTCCACCACCTGGCCTGACCACTCCCGGAAAGGGCCGGTGCCTGGGGCGCCGGCCGTGTCGCCACGGTCGGCCGCTGGGTCGCGAGAACGGCTATCGCTCGAAGATCACGGTGCGTCTTGCGTGCAGGAAGACGCGCCGTTCCACATGCAGGGTCACGGCCCTCGCCAGTGCCAGGCACTCGATGTCCCGCCCCTTGGCCACCAGGTCCTCCGGATAGTCGGCGTGGCTGACCGGCTCCACCGCCTGGGTGATGATCGGCCCCTCGTCCAGGTCGTCGTTGATGTAGTGGGCCGTCGCGCCGACCAGCTTCACCCCCTTCTCGTAGGCCTGATGATAGGGCTTCGCTCCCTTGAACCCCGGCAGCAAGGAGTGATGGATGTTGATCGCGCGGCCGGCGAGCTTCGCGCACATCGCGCTCGAGAGCACCTGCATGTAGCGCGCCAGGATCACCAGCTCGGCGCCGGTCTCCTCGATCACCCGGGAGACCTGCGCCTCCTGCTCGGGCTTGGTCTCGGGGGTGATCGGGAAATGGTGGTAGGGCAGGCCGTGCCAGGCCGCCAGCGGCTCCAGGTCCGGGTGGTTGGAGACCACCGCACGGATCTCGATCGGCAGCTGGCCGGTCCGGTAGCGGTAGAGCAGGTCATTCAGGCAGTGATCGGCCTTCGAGACCATGATCACCACCGGGATACGCGCCCCCGGCGCGGAGAGCTCGAAGTCCATGCCGTACTCGGCGGCCCGAGAAGCGAAGGCCGAGCGGAACGCCTCGGCATCGAGGTCATGGTCCTGGGGCCGGAACTCGGTACGGATGAAGAAGCGCTCGGCCAGGCGATCGTCGAAGGAGTGCTGCTCGGTGATGTAGCAGCGGCTCTCCTTGAGGAAGCGGGTAACCACATCCACGGTACCCAGACGGCTGGGGCACTGGGCGGTCAGGATCCAGGTGTCGGCACTGCGGCTCATGGGGGAAATCTCCTGTCGAAAAGGGCCGGGGGAACCCGGCCCTGGCAAGCGCCTCGCGGCACGGGGCCCGGCTCAGCCCTTAACGCCGATGCCGTACTCGTCGCCGGCATCCAGCAGCCAGCGGTAGGTATAATCGGCGAAGCTGCGGCGCACCACCAGCTCCCAGCGCAGCTCGTCTGGGCGGCGCAGGATCACCGTGGTCTTGGCGAACACCGTGGTCACGCCCTTGCCCACCGGGAAGTGGCTGGGGTGGACGTCGTAGATCACCGACTTCATCAACAGCTCCCGGGCGGCCTCGCCCTCGAGCTCGACCAGGGTCTGGCCGCCGCTGGCATTGCTGATGGCGAAGTGGGCATCGCCCAGGGCCTCGCGCAGCCGGTTCTCCAGCTCAAACTCCTCGCCACCGGGCACGATGACCAGCCATTCGTCCGGCGACAGCCACTGGATGCTGCGCTCAGCGTCGGCGTCCTGCACCAGGCCCTGGGGCTCGCCCGGCAGCGAGACGCCGAGCACCTGGCGCACCGCCTCATCGAGGACGATGGCGCCACCGCGCAGGATCAGGTGGCCGAGGAAGGGCCGCTCGCGCAGCACCACCCGGCTCTTGCCGGTAGGGGCCGGAGCCCCCGAGCGGCGGTAGGAATAGGCCAGCGGCGACTCCACCGGGATCTTGGCGTCGGTGCGGGTATCGAAGGTTGCGACATTAGACATTCTGACGCTCTCCCTTGGGATCGAGGAAGATGGGGCTGACGATCTCGGCCTCATGGACCTGGCCGTCGGCCATGGGCAGATAGACGGTCTCGCCCATCTTCTGCTGACCGCCCTTGACCACCGCCAGGGCGAAGCCCGAGTCGAGGGTCGGGCTGTAGTAGCTCGAGGTCACGTGCCCCACCATGGGCATGGGGATCGCGTGGTTCGGGTCGAAGACGATCTGCGCGCCCTCCTCCAGCACCACCTTGGCGTCCCTGGGCTTGAGGCCCACCAGCTGCTTGCGGTCGGTGCGCGCGGTATCCGGCCGGGTCAGTGCCCGCTGGCCGATCCAGGAGAACGGCTTGTCGTAGCCGACCGCCCAGTGCATGCCCAGGTCCTCCGGGGTCACCGAGCCGTCGGTCTCCTGACCGGCGATGATGAAGCCCTTCTCGGCGCGCAGCACGTGCATGGTCTCGGTGCCGTAAGGCGTCAGGCCGTACTTGTCACCATGCGCGAACAGCGTCTCCCAGACATGCAGGGCATAGTTGGCCTGGACGTTGATCTCGTAGGCCAGCTCGCCGGTGAAGGAGATGCGGAACACCCGCGCCGGCACGCCGGCCACGGTGCCTTCGCGCCAGTCCATGAACTTGAACGCTTCCTTGTCCAGGTCGATGTCGGTGATCTCGGCCATCAGCTTGCGCGCCTGCGGGCCGGTGACGGTCATGGTCGCCCAGTGATCGGTGACCGAGGTGAAGTAGACGTCGAGCTCCGGCCACTCGGTCTGGTGCCACAGTTCCAGCCACTCCAGCACGCCGGCGGCACCGCCGGTGGTGGTGGTCATCAGGAAGTGGTTCTCGCCCAGGCAGCTGGTGGTGCCGTCGTCGAACACCATGCCGTCGTCCTTGCACATCAGGCCATAGCGCACGCGCCCCGGGGCCAGCTGGGCCCACTTGTTGGTGTAGACCCGCCCCAGGAACTCTCGGGCGTCCGGGCCCTGGATGTCGATCTTGCCCAGGGTGGAGGCATCCAGGATACCCACTGCCTCGCGCACCGCTCGGCACTCCCGGGCCACCGCCTCGTGCATGGTCTCGGTCTTGCCGTTGACCTGGCGCGGGAAGTACCAGGGGCGCTTCCACTGCCCCACCTCCTCGAACTCGGCGCCGTGCTCCACGTGCCACTGGTGCATCGCAGTGTAGCGCTCGGGATCGAACAGCTCGCGGCAGTGACGGCCGACGATGGCACCGAAGGTCACCGGCGTGTAGTTGGGACGGAACACCGTGGTGCCGACCTCGGGGATCGAGCGACCCAACAAGCGGGCGGCGATGGCCATGCCATTGATGTTGCCGAGCTTGCCCTGATCAGTGCCGAAGCCCATGGCGGTGTAGCGCTTGACGTGCTCGATGGACTCGAAGCCCTCGCGGGTGGCCACCTCGATACCCGCCGCGGTGACGTCGTTCTGCAGATCGACGAACTGCTTGGGCCCGCGCAGGGTCGGCTTCTCGTGGGGAACCTGGTAGAGCGCGCAGGCCGTACCGTCGCGACGCGCGGCGACCCGGGGCAGGCTCACCGAGGCCGCCGGGAGGCCGGCCTCGGTGGCCGCCTGGCGGCCCGCCTCGACGCCATCGGCCAGGACCTCAGCGGTGGCATAGACGCCCTGGGCACCGCCGGCCGCGCTCACGCCCTTCACCAGGGTGGGCACGAAGCCGAGGATATCGTCGCGCCAGGTCGGCCGGGCGCCGGTGTGCGAGGCCAGGTGGATCACCGGGCTGTAGCCGCCGGAGCTGGCGATGGTGTCGCAATCCAGGGTCTCGACGGCGCCGGCGACCCGGAAGCCATCCAGGTCGACCTTCGCCACCCGCGCCCCGCTGACCCGGCTGTCGCCCTTGGCCTCGATCACCGCCGCGCCTTCGATGATGCGGATACCCTGGGCCCGGGCCTGCTCGACCAGCTCACCGTCCGGGTTGGCGCGGGCGTCGGCGATGGCCACCACCTCGCGGCCGCTCTCCAGCCAGTCCAGGGCGGCGCGATAGGCATGGTCGTTGCTGGTGGAGAGCACCAGCCGCTTGCCCGGCACGACGCCATAGCGACGGACATAGGTCGAGACCGCCCCGGCCAGCAGGTTGCCCGGCACGTCGTTGTTGCCATAGACCAGCGGGCGCTCGTGGGCGCCGGTGGCCAGCACGACGCGGCCGGCGCGCACGCGGTGCATGCGCGAGCGCACCTGGCGACGACCGTCCTTGAGCGGGGCGGTCTCGGCAAGATGCTCGGTACGCCGCTCGTAGAGGGTCACGAAGTGGTGGTCGTGATAGCCGTTGGCGGTGGTGCGCGGCAGCAGGGTGACGTTGTCCAGGCCGGCCAGTTCCTTCAGGGCCTCGGTGACCCACTGATCCGCCGGCTTGTCGTCGAGCAGCTCGCGGGTATCCAGCAGCGAGCCACCCATCTCCTCCTGCTCATCGACCAGGATCACCCGCGCACCGCTGCGCGCCGCGGCCAGGGCCGCGGTGAGGCCCGCCGGACCGGCGCCGATCACCAGCACGTCGCAGTGCTGGTGCAGGTGGTCGTAGATGTCCGGGTCGTTCTCCATGGGGCTGCGCCCCAGGCCCGCGCTCTTGCGGATGTACTTCTCGTAGGTCATCCACAGCGAGGCCGGGGCCATGAAGGTCTTGTAGTAGAACCCCGGCGGCATGAACTGGCCGCCCAGCTTGCCGACCAGGCTCATCAGGTCGCGCTGGACGTTCGGCCAGCCGTTGGTACTGCGCGCCTCCAGGCCGTCGAACAGCGCCTGCTGGGTGGCCCGCACGTTGGGCACCTGGCCCGCCTCGGTCTTGCCGAGCTGGACCACCGCATTGGGCTCCTCGGCGCCGGCGGCGACGATGCCGCGGGGCCGCGAGTACTTGAAGCTGCGGTTGACGATGTCGACGCCATTGGCGAGCAGCGCCGAAGCCAGGGTATCGCCGGCATGGCCCTGATAGCGCTTGCCGTTGAAGGTGAAGCTCAGCCTGCGGGAGCGGTCGATGCGCCCGCCCCGGGCGAGACGATTGAGCTGACTCATGCGCGGACTCCTTCACGAAGCGGTGCCGGTTCGACGCCGTCCTGGGACGGCCGGCCCTCGGGATGCTCGGCGGTGAACCTCGGCTGCTCGCCCATCTTGTAGGTCTCGAGGATCTCGTAGGTCACGGTGTGACGGGTGATGTTGAAGAACTTGCGGCAGCCCACGGCGTGTACCCACAGCTCGTGGTGGATGCCGCGGGGGTTGTCGCGGAAGAACAGGTAGTCGCCCCACTCCTCGTCGCTGCAGGACTCGGGGTCCTCGGGCCGCGCGATATGCGCCTGGCCCTTGGGATGAAATTCCTCCTCCTCCCGGAGCTCGCCGCAGTAGGGACAATGGATATAGAACATGGCGAAATCTCCTTAGTGGGCCACGCCGGCGGCGCCGTGCTCGTCGACCAGCGCTCCGGTGTTGAAGCGATCGATGGAGAACGGCTCGGCGATCGGGTGCATCTCGCCCTTGGCGAGGCTGGCGGCGAACACATGGGCCGACCCCGGCGTGGCCTTGAAGCCGCCGGTGCCCCAGCCACAGTTGAAGTACAGCCCCTTGACCTTGGTCTTGGAGAGGATCGGACAGGCATCCGGGCAGGTGTCGACGATGCCGCCCCACTGGCGGTTCATACGCACTCGGGAGAAGATCGGGAACATCTCGACGATGGCCTGCAGGGTGTGCTCCACGGTGGGGTAGCTGCCGCGCTGCCCGTAGCCGTTGTAGCCGTCGATGCCCGCGCCGATGACCAGGTCGCCCTTGTCGGACTGGCTGATGTAGCCGTGCACGTGGTTGGACATCACCACGGTGTCGAGCACCGGCTTGAGGGGCTCGGAGACCAGCGCCTGCAGCGGATGCGACTCCAGCGGCAGCTTGAGGCCTGCCATGCCGGCCAGCACGCCGGAGTTGCCGGCGGTCACGCAGCCGACGGTCTTGGCCTCGATGTCGCCGCGGTTGGTGTGCACCCCGTAGACCTGGCCGTCGCGGATCTTGAAGCCGGTGACCTCGGTCTGCTGGAGGATGTCAACGCCGTGGGCGTCGGCCGCCCGGGCGAAGCCCCAGGCCACGGCGTCGTGGCGCGCCACGCCGGCACGCGGCTGCCAGGAGGCCCCCAGCACCGGGTAGCGGGCATTCTTCGAGCAGTCCATGATCGGCACCAGCTCCTGGACGCCCTTGGCGTCGAGCACCTCGCCGTCGATGCCGTTCAGGCGGTTGGCGTTGACCCGGCGCTGGATGTCGCGCATGTCCTGAAGGGTATGCCCCAGGTTGAGCACGCCGCGCTGGGAGAACATGACATTGTAGTTGATATCCTGGGACAGGCCCTCCCACAGCTTCATGGAGTGCTCATACAGGGCCGCCGCCTCGTCCCACAGGTAGTTGGAGCGCACGATGGTCGTATTACGCGCGGTGTTGCCGCCGCCCAGCCAGCCCTTCTCGATCACGGCGACGTTGGTGATGCCGAATTCCTTGGCCAGGTAATAGGCGGTCCCCAGGCCATGACCGCCGCCACCGATGATGATGACGTCGTAGGCCTTCTTGGGCGTCGGGTTGCGCCACTGGCGCTGCCAGTTCTCGTGATGGCTAAGTGCGTGCTTGACCAGCCCGAAGCCTGAATAACGTTGCATAGGGATCTCCTCGAGGGTCCCGCCGGGGCCGGCGGGAACGGGCTCACGCGGTGGCAGTGCCGGCCTGCTCGGCGACGGCCTTGGCATAGACGGGGTGGCGGTTGCACAGCTCGGCGACCTTGCCACGCACCTCGGACTCGACCTCGGTGGTGTCGGCCTCGGCGGCCAGGGTGTCGAGGATGTCGCAGATCCAGCCGGCCAGGGCCTCGCAGTCGGCCTGGCCGAAGCCGCGGGTGGTCACCGCCGGGGTGCCGATGCGCAGGCCCGAGGTCACGAAGGGGCTCTGGGGGTCATTGGGCACCGCGTTCTTGTTGACGGTGACATGGGCCCGACCCAGCGCCGCATCGGCGTCCTTGCCGGTGACGCCTTGGCGGATCAGCGAGACCAGGAACAGATGATCGTCGGTGCCGCCGGAGACCACGTCATAGCCGCGGTCGAGGAACACGGTAGCCATCGCCCGGGCGTTGTCGATCACCCGCTGCTGGTAGCGTACGAAGTCCTGGCTCATGGCCTCCTTGAAGGCCACCGCCTTGGCGGCGATCACATGCATCAGCGGGCCGCCCTGCTGGCCCGGGAAGACCGCGCCGTTGAGCTTCTTGTAGAGCCCCTCGTCGCCGTGGGCGGAGAGGATCAGGCCGCCACGCGGGCCGCGCAGCGTCTTGTGGGTGGTGGTGGTGACCACGTGGGCATGGGGCAGCGGGCTCGGGTAGTGACCGGCGGCGACCAGGCCGGCGACATGGGCCATGTCGACCAGCAGCCAGGCGCCGACCTCGTCGGCGATGGCGCGGAATCGGCGCCAGTCGACCACCCGGGAGTAAGCGGAGAAGCCGGCGATGATCATCTTCGGCTTGTGGCTGCGCGCCAGGCGCTCGACCTCGGCGTAGTCGATCTCGCCGGTCTCCGGGTTCAGGCCATACTGGATGGCGTGATAATGCTTGCCCGAGAAGTTGGGCGCCGCGCCGTGGGTCAGGTGGCCGCCGTGGGCCAGGCTCATGCCCAGCACGGTGTCGCCCGGCGAGACCAGGGCCATGAAGGCCGCGGCGTTGGCCTGGGCGCCGGAGTGCGGCTGGACGTTGGCGTAGTCGGCGCCGAACAGGTCGCAGGCGCGGTCGATAGCCAGCTGCTCGACCACGTCGACATGCTCGCAGCCGCCGTAGTAGCGCTTGCCCGGATAGCCCTCGGCGTACTTGTTGGTGAGCTGGGTGCCCTGGGCCTCCATCACGGCGTGGCTGGCGTAGTTCTCCGAGGCGATCAGCTCGACGTGTGCCTCCTGGCGGGCCACCTCGTCGGCGATGGCGGCGGCGATCTGCGGGTCGGTTGTTGTAAGGTTGTTGGCGTTCATGGCATCACCCTGGTGGTTGGCTTTGTTACGTTAAGAGAAAGAGGCGCACGAGGTATTCTGGAAACGACACCGCCGTCATTGCGCGAGGCAGGCGCCCGGAAGGGACCTGAGGCGCCCCGCAGTTCGAGCCGATACGGCGCGGAGCGGTCAATATTCCACCACCACGTCGCCCAGCGGCTTGCTGCAGCAGGAGAGGATATAGCCCTCGGCGACGTCCTCGTCGGTGATACCGCCGTTGTGCTCCATGTCGACCTGACCGGCGCTGAGGGGCACCCGGCAGGTCCCGCAGATCCCCATGCCGCAGGCCTTGGGAATATGCAGCCCCAACTTGGCCGCCGCTGAGTGCACTGTCTCACCCGGCTGGACGCGTACGCTCTTGCCGCTCGTGCTGAACTCGACACTGAGCATCTCGGCCACGTCGAACTCCTCGGCCTCGACCTCGGCCTGCTCGGCATGCTCCAGTACCTCCTCCTGCACCTCGACCGGCGTGGCACCGAAGGACTCCTCGTGGTAGCGGTTCATATCGAAGCCCTGGGCCCGGAGCAGCTGCTTGATGGCCTGCATGTAGGGCGTGGGGCCGCAGCAGAAGATCTCGCGGTCCATGAAGTCCGGTGCCATCAGCTCCATCATCGCCTGGCTGAGGTAGCCACGGAAGCCGGCCCAGGCCTCGCCCAGCTCGTCGCTGCGCTCACAGACGATATGCAGTTTGAACTCGGGAATCCGCGAGAAGATGTGCTCGAGTTCGCGGTGGAAGATGATGTCGCGCGGCGTCCGCGCGCTGTGCACGAACTGCAGGTCCACCGCCGCATTGGTGTCGAAGAACCAGCGCACCATGGACATCAGGGGGGTGATCCCGACCCCGCCGGAGAGCATCAGGATCTTCTCCGCCGGGTAGTCGATGACGTTGAAGTTGCCGACCGGCCCGTGCACCGCCAGCTCATCGTTGACCCCGAGGTTGTCGTGCAGCCAGTTCGAGACCATCCCCCCGGGGATGCGCTTGACGGTAATCGAGAAGCTGTAGGGCACCGACGGCGAGCTGGAGATGGTGTAGGAGCGCATCACCTGCTGGCCATCGATCTCCAGCTCCAGGGTCACGAACTGCCCCGGTTTGAAGAAGAACATCACGGGCTGCTCGGCCATGAAGCAGAAGGTGCGGGTATCCCAGGTTTCCTGGATCACCTTGACGCAGCGCACCAGGTGACGGCCGTTGGTCCAGGTCTGGGTGCTGACGGGATTGAGGAAGCTCGTTGTCATTTGTCGTATCGCCCGGGCTGCAGCATGAGGGTCTCCGACCGCGGTACCACCGCCTGCCGTTGAGCGCATTCTGCGCAGCCTGAGGCGCCGCGACTTGCCTGCCAGCGACACGGACATGCCCGTGACCTCCTGCCTTGCCTCCCGTTGTTGCCTGTCGCGTCGCTGCCGCATCATCGCGCGTCGCGGCCAGACAATTGCCCGCCGGGCGGCTGATCCACACTCGCCGCAATCCGCCACCATCTTCGTCCGTGAGCGGCCATCCACAGGACCCCGGTTTTCCCTGAACAACCCCGAGGCCGCCCAAGCGGCCCTGCTAGAGGACGTATCGTCATGGACCCCATGTCTCCCGCTCGCCTGGATGACCCCCTGGCACCGGCACGCGAAGCCACCGCCGAGATGCTGCTCCATCGCCGGCGACACTTCTCGCTGCCCCAGCCCTTCTACAACGATGCGCGGCTGTTCGCCCTGGACATGCAGGAGATCTTCGAGAAGGAGTGGCTTTTCGCCGGGATGACCTGCGAGATTCCCGCCAAGGGCAACTTCATGACCCTGGACGTGGGCGACAACCCGGTGATCATCGTGCGGGGCGATAAAGGCGAGATCCATGCCTTCCATAACGTCTGCCGGCATCGCGGCTCCCGGCTCTGCGTCAGCGACAAGGGCAAAGTGGCCAAGCTGGTCTGCCCCTACCACCAGTGGACCTACGAACTGGACGGCCGGCTGCTGTTCGCCGGCAGCGACATGGGCACGAACTTCGACCTCGCCGCCTACGGGCTCAAGCCCGTGAACGTGCGCAGCGCCGGCGGCTACCTCTTCGTCAGCCTGGCCGAGGAGCCGCCGGCCATCGACGACTTCCTCGAGAGACTGGAGCACTACCTCGCCCCCTACGACATGGAGAACGTCAAGGTGGCGGTGGAATCCAGCATCGTCGAGCAGGCCAACTGGAAGCTGGTGATCGAGAACAACCGCGAGTGCTACCACTGCAACGGCGCCCATCCGGAGCTGCTCAACTCGCTGCAGGAGTTCGACGACAGCGACGACCCGCGCGCCACGCCGTCCTACAGGGCGCTGGTGGAGCGCAAGCAGCAGCAGTGGGATGCGATGGGCGTGCCCTGGCAGCTCAGCCGCCTGGGCAAGCGCAACCGCCTGACCCGCACCCCGCTGCTGGAGGGCACGGTGTCGATGACCATCGATGGCCGGCCGGGATGCCGCAAGCTGATGGGTCGGCTCGAGAGCCCCGACATGGGCTCGCTGCGCATCCTGCACCTGCCCAACTCCTGGAACCACTTCATGGGCGACCATGCCGTGGTGTTCCGGGTGATGCCGCTGGGGCCCCAGCAGACGGTGGTGACCACCAAGTGGCTGGTCCACAAGGACGCCGTGGAGGGCGTCGATTACGACCCGACCCAGCTGCGCCGCGTGTGGGACGCCACCAATGAGCAGGATCGTCGCCTGGCGGAGGAGAATCAGCGCGGGATCAACTCCCGGGGCTACGAGCCCGGCCCCTACTCGGAGACCTACGAGTTCGGGGTGATCGACTTCATCGACTGGTACAGCGAGAGCCTGCTGGAGAACCTCGGCCATACCGCCCCGCACCTGAAGGTGGTAGAAAGCTGAGTCCTCCCCTTCGACAGGAGAAACGGCCCCCGGTGGCGATCACCGGGGGCCGTGTCGTTGGCAACCATGCGCCCTGGCCGCGCCGGGTCAGGGCCTGACAGGCGCCGTCGGGTCAGCGAACCAGCGGCAGGAGATGGGTCTCCAGCGCCCGGCGGACCGAGGGCAGCATTATCTCGCGCTTGCCCTCCAGCTCGCCGACCAGCTCGGCAAGCCCGGGCACGTCACCCTCGAGCGCGCAGCGTCGGGCCAGCCGGGCGCTGCTCTCGGGACAGGCGCCCTCCGGGATGCGGATGCCCAGGGCCACCAGGCGATCACGGAAATCGTCGCCATCGATCAGCTCGACGATCATCATGGGCAACCCTCCTCGGTCTCAGTCGCTGTCCGTCAGTGCCGCCGCCGCGCGGCCCAGGCGGCAGGCGGCATACTTGAACTCGGGGATCTTGCCGTCGGGGTCGAGCGCCGGATTGGTCAGCAGGTTGGCCGCCGCCTCCACGTAGCAGAAGGGCACGAACACCATCCCCTCCGACATCAGCGGGTCGACCCGCGTCTTCAAGGTGATGTCCCCGCGCCGGGTGGTGATGGTGATCGGCTCGCCCGGCGTCATGCGCAGGCGCACCAGTTCGGCCGGGGCCAGGCTCGCCACCGCCTCGGGCTCGAGGTCGTCGAGCACCCGGCTGCGACGGGTCATGGAGCCGGTGTGCCAGTGTTCCAGCTGGCGGCCGGTGATCAGCACCGTGGGATAGTCGCCGTCGACGGGCTCGTCCGGCGGCAGCGGCCGGGTCAGGGCGAACGTCGCCCGCCCGTTCCCGGTGGGGAAGGCGTCGGAGAACACCACGTCCGCCCCGGGGGCGTCGTCGGCGGGGCAGGGATAGGTCACCGAGCTCTCGCGCTCGAGACGCTCCCAGGTAATGTGGTCGAGCGAGGCCATGCCCTGCTTCATCTCGGCGAACACCTCGCGCGGATGCGTATAGTCCCAGCCCAGGCCCAGGCGGTTGGCGATCTGCTGGATGATCCACCAGTCGGGACGGGCCTCGCCGGGCAGCGGCACGGCGGCGCGGCCCAGCTGCACCTGGCGGTTGGTGTTGGTGACGCTGCCGTCCTTCTCCGGCCAGGCCGAGGCCGGCAGGATGACATCGGCGAACTGGGCGGTCTCGGTGACGAACAGGTCCTGCACCACCAGGTGCTCGAGCCGGGCCAGGGCCGCCCGGGCATGGTCGAGGTCCGGGTCGGACATCGCCGGGTTCTCGCCGAGGATGTACATCCCCTTGATGGTCCCGGCCGTGATGGCATCCATGATCTCCACCACGGTGAGCCCCGGCGTCGCGTCGAGCGGGGTGTTCCACAGCTCCTCGAAGGCGGCACGCACCTGGGCATCGGTCACCGGCTGATAGTCGGGCAGCACCATGGGGATCATGCCGGCATCGGAGGCCCCCTGGACGTTGTTCTGGCCGCGCAGCGGGTGCAGGCCGGTGCCGGGGCGTCCGGTGTGGCCGCAGGCCAGCGCCAGCGAGATCAGGCAGCGGGCGTTGTCGGTACCGTGCACGTGCTGGGAAATGCCCATGCCCCAGAAGATCATCGCCCGCTCTGCCCTCGCATAGAGCCGGGCGAGCTCGCGAATCAGCTCGGGGGCGACGCCACAGGCGGGCGACATCGCCTCGGGCGTCAGGTCGCGCACATGGGCCTTGAGCGCCTCGAAGCCCTCGGTGTGGGCATCGATATAGGCCTGGTCATACAGCCCCTCGCTGACGATCACGTTGAGCATGGCGTTGTAGAGCGATACGTCGCCGCCGGGGGTGAAGCGCACGCTGTGGTGGGCGTAGGCGTCCAGCGCCTGGCCGCGGGGGTCGAGGATGATCAGCTTGGTGCCGGCCCTCGCCGCCTGCTTGAAGTAGGTGGCCGCCACCGGGTGGTTGATCGCTGGATTGCAGCCGGTGAGGATCACCACGTCGGACTGCAGCGCCTGCATGAAGGAGGCCGTCACCGCCCCCGAACCGATGCACTCCATCAGCGCCGCCACCGAGCTGGCGTGGCACAGCCGGGTACAGTGGTCGACATGGTTGGAGCCGAAGCCGGTACGCACCAGCTTCTGGAACAGCCAGGCCTCCTCGTTGGAGCACTTGGCGCTGCCGAAGCCGGCCAGGGCGTCGGGGCCATGGGCCGCCTTGAGCTCGGCGAGCCCCCGGGCGGCAAGGTCCAGCGCCTCCTCCCAGCTCGCCTCGCGGAAATGGGTCAGCGGGTCGAGGGGGTCGAAATCGGGATCGAGCCCCTTGGGCACCCCCGGCCGGCGGATCAGCGGTCGGGTGAGCCGGGTGGGATGGTAGGGGTAGTCGTAGCCGAAGCGCCCCTTGACGCACAGCCGCCCCTCGTTGGAGGGGCCGTCGCGCCCCTCGACGAAGAGGATCCGCTCGTCCTTGATGTGGTAGGTGAGCTGACAGCCCACCCCGCAGTAGGGACAGACCGAGTCGACGGTGCGATCGGCCGCCTTCGAGTCGCCGCGCCCCTGCGCGTCCACCAGGGTCGCCGGCATCAGCGCACCGGTGGGACAGGCCCGGACGCACTCGCCGCAGGCCACACAGGTGCTCTCGCCCATGGGATCGTCGAAGTCGAAGACGACCTTCGCGGCCGCGCCGCGATGGGCCAGGCCGATGACGTCGTTGCCCTGCACCTCGCGACAGGCGCGTACACAGAGGTTGCACTCGATGCAGGCATCGAGGTTGACGTTCATCGCCGAATGGGTGGCGTCATGCCCGTGGGCATGGGGGAGCGCGGCGGACCGTTCGGCGACATGGTGCACCGTGGGTGCGGCTCGCTCGGCCCGCGCCGGCAGCCGCTCGCGCACCGCGCTGGCGTCGATGGCCAGTTGATCGGCCATGGCCCAGAAGTGGCTCGAGCGGTCGGGGCCCGCCTCGCGCACGGGCTGGTCGGCGATCAGCAGTTCCATGACGCCCTCGCGGGACACCCGGGCCCGCTCGGAGGTGGCGCTCTTGACCACCATGCCGGGCGTCGCCTCGCGCAGGCAGCTCGCCGCCAGCACGCGCTCACCCTCGATCTCCACCATGCAGGCGCGACAGTTGCCGTCGCTGCGGTAGCCGGGGGCATCCTTGAAGCACAGATGCGGAATGGTCTCGCCGGCGCGCCTGGCCACCTGCCACAAGGACTCGCCGGGCTGGGCGCGCACCTCGGCGCCATCCAGGGTCAGGGTAAAGCTGTCGTTCAAGCTCTGGTCAGTCATGGTCTGCCTCCCTACCCCTTGACGATCACGTTCTGGCTGGCGAGCTCACCGCGGAAGTCCTTGAGCAGCCCAAGCACCGGATTGGGCGCCGCCTGGCCCAGGCCACAGATGGAGGCGTCCATCATCACCTGGGACAGCCGTTCGAGCTCCTCGACTCGCCACTCGTCACGCTCGAGCAGTGTCAGCATCTTCTCGGTCCCGACACGGCACGGCGTGCACTGGCCGCAGGATTCGTCGGCGAAGAAGGCGAGCAGGTTGGTGGCCACCGCCCTGAGGTCGTCCTGATCGGAGAGCACGATGATCGCCGCCGAGCCGATGAAGCACCCCGCCTCCTGCAGGGTATCGAAGTCCAGCGGAATATCGGCCTTGCTCGCCGGGAGTATCCCCCCGGAGGCGCCACCCGGCAGGTAGCCGGCCAGGCGATGCCCCTCGGCCATGCCGCCGCCATACTCCTCGACCAGCTCGTTCAAGGTGATGCCGGCGGGCGCCAGGTGGACCCCGGGTCGCCGGACCCGGCCGGAGAGCGAGAAGCTGCGCAGGCCCTGGCGGCCATGGCGACCGTGGCCGGCGAACCAGGCGGCGCCCTTCTCGTGGATCAGCGGGATCCAGTAGACGGTCTCGACGTTGTTGACCAGGGTCGGGCGGTCGAAGAGCCCCTTCTGGGCGACGAAGGGTGGGCGATGGCGCGGCTTGCCGGGCTTGCCCTCCAGCGACTCGATCATCGCCGACTCCTCGCCGCAGATGTAGGCGCCGGCCCCCCGGCGCAGCACGACGTAGCCCGGCGGCGCAAGGCCTTCGGCCTCGAGCTCGGCGATCGCCTCATGCAGCACCCGGTGCAGGCCGGGGTACTCGTCACGCAGGTAGATATAGAGCGCCTCGGCCTCCACCGCCCAGGCGCTGACCAGGGCTCCCTCGAGGAAGCGGTGCGGCGAGCGCTCCAGATAGTAGCGATCCTTGAAGGTGCCGGGCTCGCCCTCGTCGGCGTTGATCGCACAGTAGCGCGGCCCGGGTTCCTGGCGCACGAAGTGCCACTTCTTGAAGGTGGGAAAACCGGCGCCGCCCAGGCCGCGCAGGTTGGCCCGCTCGAGCGTCTCCTTCAGCGCCTCGACCGTGACCCGTCCCTCGCGACAGTCGGCGAGCAGCCGATAGCCGCCCGCGGCGCGATAGTCCGCCAGGCGCTGCCAGACGATCGCCTCGGGATGGAAGTGGCCGGTATCCACCACCGCCTCCACGCCCTCGACAGTGGCGAACAGCACATGGTGGTGCCCCACTTCCACCACCGGCGCCGTCTCGCAGCGCCCCATGCAAGGCGCCCGCACCACCCGCACCGCCTGCGGGTCGACACCGGCCTCCAGTTGCGCCTTGAGCGTCGCGGCGCCGGCCAGCTGGCAGGAGAGCGAATCGCAGACCCGCACCGTCACCTCCGGCGGCGGCGCCTGGTCGTCATGCACCACGTCGAAGTGGGCGTAGAAGGTCGCCGTCTCGTAGACCGCCGCCATGGGCAGGTTCATGTAGGCCGCCAGCGCCCGCAGCGCCACCAGCGGCAGGTGGCCGTGGGCGTCCTGGATGGCGTGCAGGTGCTCGATCAGCAGGTCACGGCGCCGCAGCCCGGGATCGCTTCGCTCGTCGCCCAGCAGCTGGCGCAGCGAGGCCAGGGCAACGGGGGGCAGGTCACGGCCACGGGGCCTGCCGCGGAAACGGCGCTTGGGGGTGACGGTCTCGACGGTCATGGCGTGCTCGTTGAAGTGCTTGTGAGGTGACCCGATATCGACAGCTTCCTGCCCCTTCGCGGGCGACGACGGGCATCATCGGCATGGTGTCACTCGCCCGTCATCAGGACAATGGCCGGGCGCAGGGCCGGTGAGCGGATGGATACGAGGATGTCGCTCTCAGCATGCCTCGGCGTCGGCTGTCTCCTGAATGACAGCATAGGCCACTATCTCGACGAGCATCTCCTCCCGGGCGAACCCCGAGACGATGATCGCGGCGCGATTGGGATAGGGCGCGCTGACGTACTCGGCATAGAGGCGATTGACCGTGGCAAGGTCCTCGCGACGGGTGACATAGATCAGCACCTGGGTCAGGCTGGACATGCCTCCCCCGGCACAGGCCAGGGTGTGGCGCAGGTTCTCCAGGGTCTGGCGGGCCTGGGCCTCTATCCCGCCATCCACGACGGCGCCATCGGCGCCGATGGGGATCTGGGCGGTGAAGAGGATGCCATTGCCGATGACGGCCCACTCCAGCGGGGCCTTGGCGGCATAGAGGTCGGTGGCGACGGGTTGGATCATGGAAGAGTCTCGCGAGGAAAGTGGGTCAGTCGTTGTCGTGGTCGCCGGCACCGGCACCGCCCCGGGAGGCCTCGGTGGATTCCACCAGGATGCGATGGGCCAGCGTCTTGAGGCGCGCCCAGATGGCGTCGTCCACCTCGATGCCTTCCTTGAGGGCCAGCTGTCGGCAAGCCAGCAGTTCCGACTCGGGATGATGGGCCAGCAGGTCGAGGTCGTGGTCGGCACCCAGCGACGGCAGCAGCTCCACATGATTGGCCATCACCAGGGTGATGCCGTCGTTGGGCTCGTTCTCCTCGGGTACGTCGCGTACCGAGTAGACACGCACCTCGGGAATGGCATGGCCCGCGCGAAAGCCCACCACCTGCTCGGTGAGGGGCACCTGGGCATTGCGCCAGAAGGCGGTGATGTTCATGCCACGCCCGGCAAGCCGCGAAAGGTAGCCCATGATCAGCTGTCGATTGTGGCAGCGGCGGATCTTGACCACCGAGAGACCGCGGGCCCGTGCCTTGGCAAAGCCAAGCTCGGTGGCCAGACTGATGCTTCGCAGCACGCTGTGGCCCTGGCCGTCGAGCACCGCCAGGTCACCGTCCTGGTAGATCAACCGCGGCCTCGCCTCGGGATCCTCCTCGAGCAGGTAGTCCAGCCCCCGGTTGAGCTGCTCGACGCCGTGCAGGCCGTGACACTGCATCCAGGCGACCATGTCGGCCGCATCGGCGGCATCCCCCTCCTCGAAGCCGATGCCGCTGAACGCCTTGCGGCACAGGCCCTGAAGTTCGTTGTAGGACACGTTCATTCGGCTACTACTCCCGAACGCCCATGGAATGACCTTGCATCCCCCTCCCGGGCGGGCTCGAGGGGGAAGCTCCAGTCGTCGAAGTCGGCGAGGTCCTGCGGCTCGGCATTGAGCTCCTCGACCAGCGGTGCTCCCTGGAACAGGGTGATCCGTACCCAGCGGTCCGACTTGGGATCGAAGCGACTGGCCCCGAAGAAGGAGAGCTTGGTGCGCAGCAGGTGCATCGGTTTCATGTCGCGATGCCAGAGGTTGGCGTGGATATCGCCATAGGGCGCCTTGATCAGCGTCTGGATGCGGCGCACCACCTCCTTGTGGCGGGGATGCTCGAGCAGGAAGTCGACCACCGTGGCACGAGGATGATCCTCGAGGAATTCGCAGACCCCCTGGTGGGTGCGCGCCACGCGTGGGCCGATGGCAATCTGCATCTCCTTCTCGGCGCCGGGCTCGGCATGGCGCACTCCCAGCCTCGGCTCCTCCTTCTCGGCGGAGCGATACCAGAACCAGTAGGCGCCCTCGCGGCTCTCGTAGTCATGGGCCAGCGCCCAGCCATAGTGGGTCTCGATCAGCTGGCGCAGGCGCATCAGCGGCATGTCCGGCGCGAGGTCGAGGTTCTCCGCCACCCCCATCTGGTCCTCCAGGGCGTCGACCTGGTCCGGATAGAGCTCGATCAGCAGGGTGTTGATCAGTTCCTGGGCCTCCAGCGGCAGCGTCCTTGCGCTCCACTCCACCAGCTGCTGCCAGATACCGGCCTCCAGCGGCACGCTGGCAAGCCAGGTCAGCACGTCTGGGAGCGCGGCCACCGTGACGGCATTGCGTTCGGCCTGTTCGGCGTCCTCGGTGACGGTCTCGTCGAGATGGTGCATGGCGCGGCGGGTCAGCGCGATGAGACGCTCGCGCTCGGCCTCCTCCGGTGCCTGACGCAGGGCGAGCGTCAGGGCCGTCTCGCGCTGGGTGACCCACTGGGCAATCAGCTGCGGATGGTTGATCAGGAAGGGCGCCATGCCGAGCCCCGTGGAATTGCCGATGCCCAGGTAACGCCGCAGTTCGGTGGCAAGTGGGCAGGCGGTATCCGGTGAGCGGCAGGCCGCGAGGTGCTCGACCTGCTCGATGGAAAAGTGCCTCAGGAGATAGACGCCGGCCATCTGCGCCGAGAAGGGCCGTCGGAAATCGGGGTTGTCCAGCAGGCGGGCGAAATCGGCGATGCCGAACTTGCCGTTACCGTAGACCGCCGTGGTCCGGTAGAGATAGCCGACCCGGGTCAGCCAGGCGGGATCGGGCTGCTCGCCATCCGCCAGGGCCTCGACGAAGTGGGCGAAGTTGCGCAGGCTCTTGTTGGCCCGCGACAGCACCAGCACCTTCGGGTGCTGACGTCCCGCCTCCTGCAGCGGCACGTTGGCGGCCATCTGCGCCAGCAGGCTGTCATCGACGTCCCCCTCCACCAGGCCGAAGGTCACGTCCCAGGCCTCGGCGATGACCCGGTCGGAGCGCCGCGCGTCATCCAGCGGCTGGGCGAACATCACGCCATGGTAGCGGCCATGGGGCGTCTGCAGCCGATAGATGGCCGTACCATGGCCGTTGGCATCCAGGTCGAAGCGCTCCCTGCTGATCTGCCACCGCTGACGGGCCATCTGGCGTACCAGGCTGCGCACGAAGCTCAGCCGGGTGGCATGCAGGCTGCCGAGCCGCTCGAGTCGCATCACCTCATCGGCGGGACGCAGGCCGAGCGGCGCTGCCGAGACGAGATCCGCACTAGTCATTGACGATCACCTTGGGGCGGGTGGTGAGGCCCTGCTGGCGCGCCATGGCGTAGGCCGCCTGGGGCCCGGTCCACAGCGAGGGCAGCAGGATCAGGGAGACGGGGATCGCGGTGATCACGATGAACTGCTGGAGCACGCCGATCTGGCCGGCTCCCATGTAGAGCAGGATGGCGGCCATCAATGACATGGCCACGCCCCAGAAGACACGAACACCGACATGGGGCCGATCATGCCCGGTGCAGACCACGGCGATGGCATAGCTCATGGAGTCCCCGGTGGTGGCGACGAAGATGGTGGTCAGCAGCAGGATGGCGAGCGCCATCAGGGTACCGCCCGGCAGGGCCTGGGCCACGGTAAGCGTCGCCACGTCGAACTGGAAGTTGTTGAGCGCCTCCGTGAGGTCGATCGCGCCGGTCAGCTGGAAATGGATCCCCGAACCGCCCAGCAGGGTGAACCAGACGGTGGTGGCGATGGGCGCCATGACCGCCACGGCAAGGATCATCTGGCGGATGGTGCGTCCCCTAGAGATGCGCGCCACGAAGATGGCCATCAGCGGGCCATAGCCGATGAACCAGGCGAAGAAGAACACCGTCCACCACTGCATCCACCAGGCGGGGGCGGTTTCCGAGGTCATGGTGGCCATGGCCAGGAAGGAGCTCATGTACTCGCCGAACCCCTGCAGGTAGGCGTTGGTGAAGAACAGGGTAGGACCGAACAGGAAGATAACGGCGGCAATGGCCAGCGCCAGGAAGACATTGAACCGGCTGAGCAGCTGGATGCCACGATGGATGCCGGTCGCCGCCGAGGTGACGTAGAGCGCCCCCAGTACCACCAGGATCACCAGCTGGGTGCCATAGCCCTCGGCGACGCCCAGCAGTTCATGCAGGCCGAAGCTGACCTGGGTGGCCAGGAAGCCGATCGGACCCACGGTGCCTGCCACGACGGCGATCACGCAGCAGGCATCGACCACACCGCCGAGCCAGCCGCTCATCACCCGCTCGCCGAGGACCGGATAGAGCAGCGTGCGCGGCTGCAGCGGCAATCCCTTGTCGTAGTGGGAGTGGGCCAGCACCACGGCGGTCAACGAGCCCAGCACCGCCCAGGCCAGGAAGCCCCAGTGCATGAACGACTGCGCGAGCGCCCCGGCCACCGCCTCCACGGTACCCGCCTCGGTATCGAAGGCCGGCGGCGTGACCACGAAGTGATAGACCGGCTCGCCGGCGGCGAAGAAGACGCCACCCCCGGCCAGCAGGGTGCACATGATGATCGATAGCCACTTGAAGGTGCTCAGCTCGGGCGTGTCGAGACCACCGACCTTGGCGCTGGCCGCCGGCGAGACGGCGAGCCCCATGGCGATGAAGAAGGTCAGCAGCAGCAGCAGCTGGAAATAGGAGCCGAGCATGGCGGCGGTCCAGGCGAAGCCGGCGCCGATGGCAGCCGCCACGCCCTCGACGTCGATGATCGACAGGACGACGAACAGCACGACGAAACCGACGCTGAGCCCCAGGACGACGGGGTCGCCGAAGCGATTGACGTGACCGGGGATCGGCCTTTCCGAGGAATGGTTGTCAGGCGTACTCATGATATTTTCCTTGTTATGGGATGAACCGTCGGAGGGGCGTTCAGGCGGCGACGGGGGTAGCGGCGCGCTCGAGCAGTGCCACCCAGTTGCGGCCCATGATGCGTTCGACCTCGCCCTCGTCGAAGCCGCGCTGGCGCAGCCCGTTGATCAGGTTGGGGAAGTCCCGGCTGTCGCGTAGCCAGGGCAGCGGGCGCGGCCAACCGGCATTGCTGGCACTGCCCTCGCCGTAGTCCATCTCCTTGGACCAGCGTCCGTTGCGCATCCATTCGAGCACCGCGACGGGCTGCGCCTGGCAGAGGTCGGTACCCAGGCCCACATGGTCGATGCCCATCAGGTCGACGGTCCGCGCGATCATCTCGCAGTAGGCCTCGAGGGTGCAGTCCGGGCCGTCCTTGAGGTGGAAGGGGTAGGCCGAGAAGCCCAGCAGGCCATCGCACTCGGCGATCGCCGCGAGCACGCGGTTCGACTTGTTGCGCTTGGCCGGGTGGAAGAACTCGGGGTTGGCATGGGAGATGATCACCGGACGCTCGGAGAGCTCGATGGCCTCGAGCGTGGAGCGCTCGGCACTGTGGGACATGTCGATGACCATGCCGACCCGATTCATCTCGCGAATCACCTGCCGGCCGAAACGCGTGATGCCGCTGTCCTCGCTCTCGTAGCACCCGCAGGCCAGCAGGCTCTGGTTATTGTAGGTCAGCTGCATGATCAGCAGGCCCAACCGGCGCATCACCGCCACCATGTCGATATCGTCCTCGATCGGCGAGCAGTTCTGGGCACCGAGGAAGATCCCCACCTTGCCGGCGGCGCGGGCACGTGCGATGTCGCCCGGCTCGCGCACCGGCATGATCAGGTCATGATGCTGCTCGAAACGGCGATTCCACTCACCGAGCCGCGACAGGGTCTCCCGGGTGTTCTCGTGATAGACCAGCGTCGCATGCACGGCATCGAGGCCGCCCTCGCGCATCTGCTGGAAGATCTCCCTTGACCAGTTCGAGTACTGCAGGCCGTCGATGGTCAGCATTTGCTTGGACATGGAGCGCTCCTCAGGCCTTGACGTAGCAGGTCTTGACCACGGTGTAGAACTCGCGGGCATAGCGACCCTGCTCGCGGGGACCGAAGCTCGAGTCCTTGCGGCCCCCGAACGGCACGTGGTAATCGGTGCCGGCGGTGGCCAGGTTGACCATCACGCAGCCGGTATCGGCGCGGGCCTTGAAGGCGTTGGCCAGTTTCAGGGAGTCGGTGATGATGCCGGCGGTCAGGCCGAAGTTGGTGTCGTTGAGGGTCTCGATGGCCGTCTCGGCATCCGCGACCTTGATCACACAGGCGATGGGGCCGAAGACCTCCTCACGGTTGATCGCCATGTCATTGGTGGTGTCGGTGAACAGGGTCGGCGCCATGTAGTAGCCCGGGGTCTCGCGCTCGAGACGCTCGCCCCCGTAGGCCAGCAGGGCACCCTGTTCGCGGGCCCGCTCGATCCAGGCCAGGTTGGATTCGAGCTGGCGGGCATCCGCGACCGGGCCGATCTGCACGCCCTCCGCCAGGGCATGGCCCACCGTCGCCCGGTCCAGCCGGGCGATGAGCTTCTCGACGAAGGCGTCGTGTACCGCCTCGGTGACGATCAGCCGCGAGGACGCCGTGCACTTCTGCCCGGTGCCGGAATAGGCGCCGGCGAAGGCCGCCTCCACGGCCAGGTCGAGGTCGGCATCATCGGCCACGATCAGCGCATTCTTGGAGCCCATCTCCAGCTGGCATTTCACCAGGTTCCCGGCGGTAGCGGCCGCCACACGCCGCCCTACGTCCAGCGAGCCGGTGAAGCTCAAGGCATGGATGTCGGGGCTCGAGATGAGGGCATCGCCGACGCTGCTGCCGGGGCCCATCAGCAGGTTGAAGGTGCCGGGCGGCAGCGCCTGGCGGCTGATGATCTCGGTCAGCGCCCAGGCACTGGCCGGCACCAGGTTGGCCGGCTTGAAGACCACCGCGTTGCCGAAGGCCAGCGCCGGGGCGATCTTCCATACCGCCGTGGCCAGGGGGAAGTTCCAGGGGCTGATCACGCCCACCACCCCGACCGGCTCGCGGCGGGTATCGATCTCGACACCGGGGCGCACGGAGTCCACCCGCTCGTCGAGCTGGCGCAGCACCTCGGCGGCGTAGTAGTGAAAGAACTGTGCCGAGCGATAGACTTCGCCCACACCTTCGGCCAGCGGCTTGCCCTCCTCGCGGGAGAGCAGGCGACCCAACTCGTCCTTGCGGGCGACCAGCTCGTCGCCGATCGCCATGAGAGCCGCATAGCGCGGCTCCAGGCCACTCTTGGCCCACTCGCGCTGGGCCTGTCTTGCTGCGTCGATGGCCTCGCCGACCTGGGCGACGCTGGCCTGGGCGTAGTGGCCGACCAGGTCGTCGGTGTCCGAGGGGTTGTGGTTGGCGATGGTGCTCTCGCCCTCGCGCCACTGGCCAGCGATGAAAAGCGGATAGGAATGGGACATGGGATACCTCCTGGATAGCGTTGACGCCATCCTAGGAGAGCCCCCAGGATAAGGATAATCAATAAATCCGATAAAATGATCAGGAAGCCTTACCATGCTGCCCGAGCTGAAGCTCCAGCCGCTGCGCTGCGTGCTGGCCATCATCGACCAGGGCGGTTTCCATGCCGCGGCCAGGCACCTGCATCGCAGCCAGCCGGCGATCTCCATGGCGGTGCGCGACCTCGAGGAGCGCCTCGGTCAGCCCCTCTTCGAGAAGGGCAACGGCAAGGCCACGCTGACCCCCTTCGGGCAGTGGTGCCTGCCGCGCTTTCGCGAACTGGTTGCCCACCACGACCGGGTAAGCCGCGACGCCCTGGCCATGGCCAGCCACCAGGCCGGTCGGGTGGATATCGCCACGGTGCCCTCGGTGGCCAGCCGCGTCATGCCCGGCATCCTGGCGAGCTTCGTGATCGACTTCCCGGGCATCGAGATCAACCTGCAGGATGGCCACTCCGAGCTGGTCAGCCAGATGGTGCTGGCCGGCGAGGTGGAGCTCGGCATCACCAGCCTCTGGCAACCCGAGGAGGGGCTGGAGTTCATCCCGCTGCTGCACGATGAGATCGGCGTGGTGTGCCGGGACGATCATCCGCTGGCCGGCCATGCGCGCCTGCACTGGCGCGAGCTGGCCGGGCAACCCCTGATCCGCAACGGCACCTCGCGGCTGCTCGAGGGCTCACCCGCCGCCGAACTGCTCGAGCGCAGTGCCCTGTACATCTCCAACATGATCTCACTGACCGCGATGCTCGAGGCGGGCATCGGCATCACGACCCTGCCGCGCCTGGCCTTCCAGGAGGAGCATGCCCGGCTACGCTTCGTGCCGCTGTCGGCCCCCCGCCTGGAGCGCCGGATCGGGCTGATCTGCCGGGCCGGCGTCAGCCTGTCGCCGGCGGCAGCGGCCATGCAACGGCATGTGAGGGCCTACCTGGCAGACCGGGGGGCGTGAGGGAAGGCGCCGGATGCGCGCCGGGCGTGCATCCGGCGCGGCCGCTTAGGCGGCCACGCTGCCGTGGGGGTCGATGACGAATTTCTTCGCTGCACCGCCGTCGAAATCGGCGTAGCCCTTCGGGGCGTCGTCCAGGGTGATCATCTGGACATTGACCGCATCGGCAATATTCACCTTGCCGAAGAGGATCGCCTGCATCAGCGGACGGTGGTACTTCATCACCGGGCACTGACCGGTGTGGAAGCTATGCGACTTGGCCCAGCCCAGGCCGAAGCGCATGCTCAAGGCTCCCTGCTTGGCCGCATCGTCGGCCGCGCCGGGATCCTCGGTCACGTAGAGGCCCGGGATGCCGATCTGGCCGCCGGCACGCGTCATCTGCATGGCCGAGTTGAGCACAGTAGCGGGCGCCTCCTTGCCATGGTTGCAACCACAGGCATGGGCCTCGAAGCCGACACAGTCGACGAAGGCATCGACTTCACGCTCGCCGAGGATCGCTTCGATCCTGTCGGCCATGTCCCCCTCCTGGGTCAGGTCGAGGGTCTCGCAACCGAAGCTGCGGGCCTGAGCCAGGCGCTCTTCGATCATGTCGCCCACGATCACGCAGGCGGCCCCCAGCAGCTGGGCGGAAACCGCGGCAGCGAGGCCCACCGGGCCGGCGCCCGCAATGTAGACGGTACTGCCCGGCCCGACACCCGCGGTCACACAGCCATGGAAACCGGTAGGGAAGATGTCGGAGAGCAGGGTCAGGTCACGGATCTTCTCCATGGCCTGATCGGCATCCGGGAACTTCAGCAGGTTGAAGTCGGCATAGGGCACCATGACGTACTCTGTCTGGCCGCCGACCCAGCCGCCCATGTCGACATAGCCGTAGGCCGCTCCGGGCCGCGCCGGATTGACGTTGAGACAGATCCCGGTCCGGCCTTCCTTGCAGTTGCGGCAGCGCCCGCAGGCGATATTGAACGGCACGGACACCAGGTCCCCCGGCTTGATGAACTCGACGTCGCGGCCGGCTTCGATGACCAGGCCGGTGATCTCATGGCCCAGCACCAGGCCGGACGGCGCGGTGGTGCGGCCGCGCACCATGTGCTGGTCGCTGCCGCAGATATTGGTGGTGACCACCTTCAGGATCACGCCGTGGTCGCATTTGCGATTGCCGAGGGCAAGTTCCGGATAGGCGATGGATTCGACGGCGACGTTACCCGGACCCTTATAGACGACTCCGCGGTTGGCTGCACTCATGGCTGGCTCCTCGATGTTGTTGTAACGGACTGCGTTGTAGCGTGGCAGATGCTTCCGCTGCTCCAGCCTAGGCACTCCGGGGCGGCCCACTTGCCCCAGAGAGGCACCCGCATGCCTCTTCAAGACATCGCCTCGACCCCAGGGGCCGACAGGTAACCGAAGGTCGCTTTCAGGACACCGCCCTCCTCGCCCCGCGCCAACAATGCTCGGGCCCCGGGCAGCGATGCCGGGGCTTCCCTCAGCCATTCCAACAACAACAGCGAGATCCCTTGATGCGCGACAACAGCGACGATGGGGTCCTGTCCCCCGGACAGGACAATACCCAGATACTGGGACTGGACTTCCACAATCCCGTCTTCCCCCTCTCCGCCCTGGCCATCCTGGCCTTCATCCTCTACGCCCTGATCTACCCCGATGCCGCCAACACCCAGCTGACCGCGGCCCGAGGCTGGTCCATCGAGCACTTCGACTGGCTGTTCATGATCGCCGGCAACCTCTTCGTGCTGCTCTGCCTGGCCCTGATCGTGCTGCCGGTGGGGCGGATACGGCTGGGCGGCGACCAGGCGCGGCCCGAGTACTCGACGATCTCCTGGTTCGCCATGCTGTTTGCCGCCGGCATGGGCATCGGCCTGATGTTCTGGAGCGTGGCCGAACCGGTGGCCTACTACACCGACTGGTACGGCACGCCGCTGAACGCCGCCGCCGGCACCCCGGCGGGGGCGAATGCCGCCATGGGGGCCACCATGTTCCACTGGGGCCTGCACCCCTGGGCCATCTACGCCGTGGTGGGCCTCTCCCTGGCCTTCTTCGCCTACAACCGCGGCCTGCCCCTGACCCTGCGCTCGGCCTTCACCCCGCTGCTGGGTGACCGGGCACGCGGCTGGGCCGGCCACCTGATCGACATCACCGCGGTACTGGCGACCATCTTCGGCCTGGCCACCTCCCTGGGCTTCGGGGCCTCCCAGGCCGCCGGCGGCCTCAACTACCTGTTCGACGTCCCCAACACCCTCGGCACCCAGCTGGCGATCATCGTCGGCGTCACGGTGGTGGCGCTGTTCTCGGTATGGCGGGGCATCGACGGGGGCGTGAAGCTGTTCTCCAACATCAACATGGTGATCGCCTTCGCCCTGCTGGCCTTCGTGGTGATCACCGGCTCCACCCTGCTGTTCCTCAACGGCCTGTGGGACACCACCCTGGCCTACGCCAGCCATGTCGTGCCGCTCTCCAACTGGATCGGCCGAGACGACACCACCTGGTACCACGGCTGGACGGTGTTCTACTGGGCCTGGTGGATCTCCTGGTCGCCCTTCGTCGGCATGTTCATCGCCCGGGTCTCGCGCGGGCGCACGGTCCGCGAGTTCCTGACCGCCGTGCTGCTGGTACCGACCGTGGTCACCATCGTCTGGATGAGCGCCTTCGGCGGCACCGCCCTGGCCCAGTCCGCGGCCGGCGTCGGCGAGCTGGCCCATGGCATCAGCGACGTCTCCCTGGCGATGTTCCA
>NZ_JASCQQ010000033.1:0-3937 GCF_030012485.1 Halomonas rhizosphaerae | reverse complement strand
CGGCGACTACAGCCACGTGCTGGCCTGTGCCTCCACCACCGGCAAGAACGTGCTGCCGCGCGTCGCCGCACTGAAGGACGTGGCGCAGATCTCCGAGATCATCGCGGTGGAGAGTGCCGACACCTTCAAGCGGCCGATCTACGCCGGCAACGCCATCGCCACCGTGCAGAGCGAGGACGCGCTGAAGGTGATCACCGTGCGCGCCACCGGCTTCGATGCGGTGGGCGAGGGGGGCAGCGCCAGCGTGGAGGCCGTCGACTTCGTCGCCGACAACGCCCAGTCCACCTTCGTCAAGGAGGCGCTGGCCCAGTCCGACCGCCCCGAGCTGGGGGCGGCCAAGGTGGTGATCTCCGGCGGCCGCGGCATGGGCAACGGCGAGAACTTCACGCTCCTCGAGGGCATCGCCGACAAGCTGGGCGCCGCCATCGGCGCTTCCCGGGCCGCGGTGGATGCCGGTTTCGTGCCCAACGACATGCAGGTGGGCCAGACCGGCAAGATCGTCGCCCCGGACCTCTACATCGCCGTGGGCATCAGTGGCGCCATCCAGCACCTGGCGGGCATGAAGGACTCCAAGGTGATCGTCGCCATCAACAAGGACGAGGAGGCACCGATCTTCCAGGTGGCCGATTATGGCCTGGTGGCTGATCTCTTCGAGGCCCTGCCGGAGCTGGAAAGCAAGCTGTAAGGAAGATCAGGATCTTCCCGGTGGCGCTCTCGACAGTCATCGGTCTCGTCGCTGATCTCTTCGAGGCCCTGCCGGAGCTGGAAAGCAAGCTGTAAGGAAGATCGGGATCTTCCAGGTGGCGCTCTCGACAGTCATCGGTCTCGTCGCGGATCTCTTCGAGGCGCTGCCGGAACTGGAAAGCAAGCTGTAAGGAAGATCGGGAACTTCCCGGTGGCGCTCTCGACAATCATCGGCCTCGTCGCGGATCTCTTCGAGGCGCTGCCGAAGCTGGAAAGCAAGCTGTAAGGAAGATCGGGATCTTCCCGGTGGCGCTCTCGACAGTCATCGGTCTCGTCGCGGATCTCTTCGAGGCGCTGCCGGAGCTGGAAAGCAAGCTGTAAGGAAGAACGGGATCTTCCCGGTGGCGCTCTCCATGACCTGCGGCCTCGTCGCGGACCTCTTCGAGGCGCTGCCGGAGCTCGAGCAGAAGTGGTAGGGAAGAGCGCTTCCAGGTCGCGCTTTGCAAAGGGGCGGCCTGGTCGCCGACCCGCTCGAGGCGCGGACTGAACTGGAAAACAAGCTGTATCGCTTCCCTGAATAGGCTCACTTTGGTGGGCCTTTTGTCGATCAGGAGACATTATGCTGGATTGGCTCGAAGGTTCCCTGCGACTGCCGGTGATCGGTTCCCCGATGTTCATTCTTTCCGGTCCCGAACTGGTGCTGGCTCAATGTCGGGCCGGTATCGTGGGGGCGTTTCCCGCCCTCAATGCACGCCCGGCGGAGGAGCTCGCGGTATGGCTCAGACGCATCACCGAGGGGCTCGCCGCTAGCCGTGAGGCGGAGCCCGGGCGCAGGATCGCGCCCTTCGCGGTCAATCTCATCGTGCATCCGACCAATGATCGTCTGGAGCACGATCTGGGGCTGTGTGCCGAGTTTCGTGTGCCCCTGGTGATCACCAGCCTGCACGCTCCAGATCGGGTCGTGGAGCGGGCGCACGACTATGGCGGGAAGGTCTTCCATGATGTGACGACCCTGCGCCATGCGGAAAAGGCCATCGATTGCGGTGTTGATGGACTGATCCTGGTAAGCAACGGGGCTGGTGGCCACGGCGGGCGCCTGAACCCCTTCGCCTTCGTGGCCGAGATGCGTCGGAGGTTCGATGGCCCTCTGGTCTTGGCCGGCGGTATCGGGCGCGGTGAGCAGATCCTGGCGGCCCAGGCGCTGGGGGCCGATCTGGTCTACATGGGCACGCGCTTCATCGCCAGTCACGAATCCAATGCGGTGGAGAACTATAAGCGCATGGTGGTCGAATCCCGGGCTGTCGATATCGTCTACAGTGACCTCTTTACCGGGGTGTACGGCAATTACCTGCGGGCCAGTATCGAGCGAGCCGGACTGGATCCTGATGACCTCCCGTCGGGTGACAAGCGCCAGATGCGCTACGGATCCGGCGGTGGCAGCAAGCCCAAGGCGTGGCGAGATATCTGGGGGGCTGGCCAAGGTGTCGGCTCTGTGCGGGCTCGGCAGAGCGTGGCCGAGATCGTGGAAGAACTGGAGCGGGACTATCTGAGCGCCGAGCAGCGACTGATCGGCCGATAGTCCCGGTGAGCCACCTTACATGTTGGGGTAGTTGGGCCCGCCGCCGCCTTCCGGTGCCACCCAGGTGATGTTCTGGGCCGGGTCCTTGATGTCGCAGGTCTTGCAGTGCACGCAGTTCTGGAAGTTGATCTGGAAGCGTGGCTTGCCGTCGTCGTCCTCGACCACCTCGTAGACCCCCACCGGGCAGTAGCGCTGGGCCGGTTCGGCATATTCGGGCAGGTTGTCGCGGATCGGCAGCTCGGGGTCGGCCAGCTTCAGGTGGCAGGGCTGGTCTTCCTCGTGGTTGGTGTTCGACAGGAACACCGAGGAGGGCTTGTCGAAGGAGAGCTTGCCGTCCGGTTTCGGGTAGTCGATCTTCTCGCACTCACTGGCGGGCTTGAGCGTCGCATGGTCCGGCGTGGTGTCGTGGAGGCTGGGCAGCTTGCCGCCGAGCAGCTGGTCGGCGAAGTTGTAGGCGCCGCCCAGGAAGGTGCCGTACTTGTGGATCGCCGGGCCGAAGCTGGCACTCTCCTTGAGTTCGGCGTAGGCCCAGCTGGTCTCCCACTTCTCGGTGAAGCGCGTCAGCTCCTGGCCGCCCTCGTCGCCCTCCGCGAGGGCCTCGAAGACGCTCTCCGCGGCCACCAGGCCGGACTTCATGGCGGTGTGCAGGCCCTTGATCTTGGCGAAGTTGAGCGTGCCGGCGTCGCAGCCGATCAGCAGCCCCCCGGGGAAGGTCATCTTCGGCAGGCAATTCAACCCGCCCTTGGCGATGGCGCGAGCCCCATAGGCGACGCGCTTGCCGCCCTCGAGATGTGTCGCCAGCACCGGATGGTGCTTCATGCGCTGGAACTCGTCGAAGGGCGACAGCCAGGGGTTCTGGTAGGAGAGGTCCATGATCAGGCCGACCACCACCTGCTGGTTCTCGGCGTGGTAGAGGAACCAGCCGCCGTGGGTGTGCTTGTCCAGCGGCCAGCCGGAGCCGTGCAGCACCAGCCCGGGTTCATGCTGCTCGGCGGGAATGTCCCACAGCTCCTTCAAGCCGATGCCATAGTGCTGCGGGTCCTTGCCCTCATCGAGCCCGAAGCGCTCGATCAGCCGCTTGCCCAGATGGCCCCGCGCCCCCTCGGCGAACAGGGTGTACTTGGCGCGCAGCTCCATGCCCGGCATATGGCCATCCTTGGGCTGGCCGTCGGCGCCCACGCCCATGTCGCCGATCAGTATGCCGCGCACGGTACCGTCCTCGTCCTGGATCACCTCCTGGGCGGCGAAGCCGGGGAAGATCTCCACGCCCAGCGCCTCGGCCTGCTCGGCCAGCCAGCGGCATAGGTTGCCGGCACTGATCACGTAGCGTGTCATGTCCCCGCCGGTGTTGTGCATGGAGGGCGGCACCAGCGCATTGGGCAGCTTCTGGCCCTTTTCGGCGTCCTTGAGCAGGTAGACCTCGTCGCGGGTGGCCGGCGTGGTCAGCGGGGCGCCCCGCTCCTCCCAGTCGGGGAAGAGCTCGGCCAGGGCGCGGGGTTCGAAGACCGCCCCGGAAAGGATATGGGCGCCCACCTCGGAGCCCTTCTCCACCACGCACACCGTCAGCTCCTGCTCCGCCTCGTTGGCCTGCTGCATCAGGCGAGCCGCCGCCGAGAGGCCCGAGGGTCCGGCGCCGACGATGACCACATCGAAGTCCATGGAATCGCGTTCGAC
>NZ_JASCQQ010000029.1:0-13808 GCF_030012485.1 Halomonas rhizosphaerae | reverse complement strand
CCGGCATCGACGACAGTCAACAAGCGCAAAGGTGATCGACATGACGCAACCCCTTGCCCTCATCTTTCCCGGGCAGGGCTCCCAGCAGATCGGTATGCTGCGCGAGCTGGCAGAGCGTTACAGCGTGGTGCGCACGACCTTCGAGGAAGCGGCCGATGCCCTGGGCTACGACCTCTGGCAGGTGGTGCAGGAGGGGCCGGCCGAGGCGCTCAATGCCACCGCCTGCACTCAGCCGGCGCTGCTCACCGCCAGCGTGGCGGTCTGGCGCGTCTGGCAGGAGCTCGAGGGGCCGCGCCCCGGGGCCATGGCCGGCCACAGCCTGGGCGAGTACAGCGCCCTGGTCTGTGCCGGGGCGCTGCCCTTCGCCCAGGGCGTGCGCCTGGTGAAGCTGCGCGGCGAGGCGATGCAGGAGGCCGTGCCCGCCGGCGAGGGCGCCATGGCGGCGATTCTCGGCCTCGATGACGAGGCGGTGGAGCAGGCCTGTGTCCGGGCCGCCGACGGCGACGTGGTCGCTGCCGTCAACTACAATGCCCCGGGGCAGGTGGTGATCGCCGGCAGCAAGGCCGCCGTCGAGCGGGCCATCGCCGCCTGTCAGGAGGCCGGCGCCAAGCGCGCGATGCCGTTGCCGGTCTCGGTGCCGTCGCATTGCGAGCTGATGCGTCCGGCCGCCGAGCGCCTGGCGACCGCCATGGAGGAGATCGAGCTGCGCTCGCCGCGCTACACGGTGTTCCAGAACGTCGATGCCCAGGCCCATGCCGACGTGTCGACCCTGCGCACCCGGTTGATCGAGCAGCTCTACCAGCCGGTGCGCTGGACCTCCTGCATCGAGGCGATGACCGCCCGCGGTGCCGAGGTGTTCATCGAGTGCGGGCCGGGCAAGGTGCTCACCGGACTCAACAAGCGAATCGCCCGAGGCAGCAAGGGGCTGGCGGTCAACGACCCGGATAGCCTCTCTGCGGCCCTCGAGCTGGCCAGGGACGCCGTCGGCCAGTCGCCGTCGGCCAATGGCTGATTCATCTCCCGGACGTGGACGGATAGAGACCATGACAACCGAGCGTAGAGTCGCCCTGATCACCGGGGCTAGTCGCGGCATCGGCCGCGCCATCGCCCACGAGCTGGGCCGTCAGGGGCGTATCGTGATCGGTACGGCCACCACCGATGCCGGTGCCGAGCGCATCGGTGCCGACCTCGCGGAAGCGGGGGTCGAGGGGGGCGGTCGCCAGCTGGACGTCACCGACCCGGCCAGCGTCGATGCCCTGGTCAAGGCGGTCACCGAGGAGTTCGGTGCCCCCACCATCCTGGTCAACAATGCCGGCATCACGCGCGACAACCTGCTGATGCGCATGAAGGAAGACGAGTGGGACGCGGTGATCGACACCAATCTCAAGTCGGTCTATCGCGTCAGCAAGGCCTGCCTGCGCGGCATGACCCGTGCCCGTTTCGGCCGTATCGTCTCGATCAGTTCGGTGGTGGCCACCATGGGCAACCTCGGGCAGACCAACTATGCCGCCGCCAAGGCGGGCATGGAGGGGTTCACCCGGGCCCTGGCCCGCGAGGTGGCCTCTCGGGCCATCACCGTCAATGCGGTGGCACCTGGCTTCATCGCCACCGACATGACCGAATCCCTGCCGGAGGAGCAGCACAAGGCGCTGCTCGGCCAGATTCCGCTGGCGCGGCTCGGCGAGCCCGAGGAGATCGCCGCGGCGGTGGGCTTCCTGACCGGCGACACGGCGGGCTATATCACCGGCGAGACCCTGCATGTCAACGGCGGCATGAACATGCGTTGAAACCTCCGGGGGGTGGCGGTTGCGCCGACCCGGGGGCGTCTATAAACTACCCCGCAGCTTCCGGCTAGCGGATCTGGATCTTTAACGGCTGGTTTTCCGAACGGCCAATGTGAACGACTGGAGTACGTCATAATGAGCACCATCGAAGAGCGCGTGAAGAAGGTTGTGGCCGAGCGTCTGAACGTCAAGGAAGAAGACATCCAGAACTCCTCTTCCTTCACCGAGGACCTCGGCGCCGATTCCCTGGATACCGTCGAGCTGGTGATGGCGCTCGAAGAGGAGTTCGACACCGAGATTCCCGACGAGGAAGCCGAGAAGATCACGACCGTTCAGGAAGCCATCGACTACGTCAACGCCCACCAGTAAGGTGGCGGTCGATACCGCTTGCTGAGGCGTCCGGGGCCAATGCCCCGTGGAGAGCCGTCCTGCCATGTCAGGACGGCTCTCGTGCTATGTGCGACGGGAACTTGCCGAGCCCGCACAGGTCGGGGAGACTCGGGTATAATGCGCGCAATGACGTCCCCGTCGCGGGGTCGTGTCACAAAAGGTTGTCTGGAGGAAAGCTGATGACTCGTAGAAGGGTGGTGGTGACCGGGCTCGGTCTGGTCACGCCGGTGGGGAATACCGTGGAGGAGAGCTGGGCCAGCATCCTGGCCGGCAAGAGCGGTGTCGCGCCCATCGAACACTTCGATGTCAGCGCCTTCAACACGCGCTTCGGCGGGTCGGTGAAGGACTTCGACATCAGCCCGTACCTGAACCCCAAGGAGGCCCGCAAGATGGACCTCTTCATCCAGTACGGGATGGCCGCCGGTGCCCAGGCGATCCAGGATGCCGGGATCGAGTGTCACGAGGGCAATGCCGATCGTATCGGTGTGGCCATCGGCTCGGGGATCGGTGGCCTGCCGATGATCGAGCATAATCACAATGCCCTGCTCAAGGGCGGTGCGCGGCGGATCTCGCCCTTCTTCGTGCCGGGGTCGATCATCAACATGATCTCCGGCAACCTGGCAATACAGCACGGGTTCCGGGGCCCCAACATCGCCATCACCACGGCCTGTACCACCGGGACCCACAATATCGGCTACAGCGCCCGTACCATCGCCTACGGCGATGCCGACGTGATGGTCTGCGGTGGCGCCGAGATGGCGACCACGCCGCTGGGCCTGGGGGGCTTCTCGGCGGCCCGGGCGCTCTCCACCCGCAACGACGACCCGGCCGCGGCGAGCCGGCCCTGGGACCGGGACCGTGACGGCTTCGTGCTCTCCGATGGCGCCGGCGTGGTGGTGCTCGAGGAGTACGAGCAGGCCAAGGCCCGCGGGGCCACCATCTATGCCGAGCTCACCGGTTTCGGCATGAGCGACGATGCCTACCACATGACCGCGCCGCCGGAGGATGGCCACGGTGCCGCCCGCTCCATGCGCAATGCCATCCGCGATGCCGGCATCGACCCTTCGGCCGTCGACTACATCAACGCCCACGGCACCTCGACCGCGCACGGTGATCTGGCCGAGAGCCGGGCCGTCGAGCAGGTGATGGGCGAGGCCGCGAGGTCGGTGGCCGTCAGTTCCACCAAGTCGATGATCGGCCACCTGCTGGGTGCCGCCGGTGCCGTCGAGGCGGTGTTCAGCGTGCTGGCCATCCGTGACCAGGTGGCACCGCCGACCATCAACCTGGACAACCCCCAGGAAGGCTGCAACCTCGACTACGTGCCCCATACCGCCCGCGAGATGAAGATCGACGTCAGCCTCTCGAACTCCTTCGGCTTCGGCGGCACCAACGGCACCCTGGTCTTCGCCAGGGTGTGAGGCCCGAGGAACCTCAGGTGGGACCGGGTGCCTCGCCGGAAGGCTGGCCGCTGCATGATCGCGGCGTCGCCTATGGGGATGGCCTCTTCGAGACCGTGCTGCTGCGTGACGGTGCCCCGCAGTTGTGGGCGTATCACCTGGCGCGCCTGGCGCGTGGCTGTCGAGTGCTGGGGATGCCGATGCCCACCCAGCACGACCTGGAGCGCCCGTTGGCCCAGGCCGGGGAGGGGCTTGCGGTCCTCAAGCTGATCCTGACCCGGGGCAGTGGAGGGCGCGGCTATGCCCCTCCGGCGGCGCCCGATCCCCGGCTGCGCTGGCAGCTGTCGCCCTTCGTCCCCGATGCCGCTCGCTGGAAGGCGGGCGTGCGGGTCCGCCTCTGTCGCCTGCGGCTGGGACTCCAGCCGGCGCTCGCCGGGCTCAAGCACCTCAACCGCCTGGAGAACGTGCTCGCGCGGTCCGAGTGGTCGGGCGCCGACACCGCCGAGGGGCTGCTCTGCGACAGCGAGGACCGGCTGGTGGAGGCCACCTGCATGAACCTCTTCTGGCAGCGGGGGGGGCGGCTCGAGACGCCGCGCCTGGATCGCTGTGGCGTGGCCGGGACGCTGCGGGCTGTGCTGCTCGAGCGCCTGCCCATCGCGGAAGTGGATGCCGCCCCCGGGGTCCTGGCCAGTGCCGAGGCGGTCTGGCTCGGCAACTCGGTGCAGGGGCTCTGGCCGGTGACCCGGCTGGATGGGCCCGAGGGAGAGGCCCGCCAGCGCTGGACCATCGGCGCGGTGCACCGCCGCCTGCAGGCGGTGGCCCATGCGCCGCTCGGTCATCCGACGCGGCTTGACGACTGAACGAGGACGACCCAGATGGGGCGTGTACTGAAGATTCTGCTGGTTCTGGCCATCCTGGCGGCCCTGGTGGCATTCGCCGGGCATCGCTATTGGCAGTCACGACTGGAGGCGCCCATCGCTCTCGAGGAGCCAGCCCTCTACGAGGTGCCCGACGGCGCCGGCTACCACCGGGTGGTGAGCGAACTGGCCGAGCGGGGGATCCTCGTCGATGCGTGGGCCTTCCGGCTGCTCGCCCGCCTCGAGCCCGAGGCCCTGCCACGCCTGCGCCCCGGGGAGTATCGCCTGGTGCCCGGCATGAGCGGACGCGAGCTGCTTTCCCTGCTGGGCAGCGACGAGGTGGTCAGCTACCCGCTGACCATTCCCGAAGGCTGGACCTTCCGCCAGATGCGCGAGCTGCTCGATGCCGCGCCGAAGCTGGCGCACCGCACCGAGGGCCTCTCCGACGAGGAGGTGATGGCTCGGCTCGACCGCGAGGGGCGCCACCCCGAGGGCTGGTTCTTCCCGGATACCTACCGCTATCACAAGGGACTCAGCGACCTGGAGATCCTGCGCCAGGCCCTGGAGCGCATGGAGGCCACCCTCGATGAGCTCTGGGCCGGGCGCGACGACGACCTGCCCCTGGAGAGCCCCTACGAGGCGCTGATCATGGCCTCGCTGATCGAGCGCGAGACCGGGGCTCCCGAGGAGCGCCCGGAGATCGCCGGCGTCTTCACGCGCCGTCTCGAGCAGGGCATGCGACTGCAGACCGATCCCACCGTGATCTACGGCATGGGAGAGCGCTATGAGGGCAACATCACCCGCGCCGATCTGCGCGAGGCCACGCCCTACAACACCTACGTGATCGAGGGCCTGCCGCCCACGCCGATCGCCCTGCCCGGACGGGCCGCGCTGGAAGCCGCGGTGCAGCCCGAGGAGGGCGAGACGCTCTACTTCGTCGCCAAGGGCGACGGCACGCACCACTTCTCGCGTACCCTGCGCGAGCACAACAATGCCGTGAACCGGTATATCCGCAATCGCTGACTATCGAGCCGGAGAGCGCATGCCCGACGAGCGGACGACACCGCGAGGACGCTTTATCACCCTGGAAGGTGGAGAGGGGGTAGGCAAGTCCACCAACCTGGCCCTCGTGGTCGACCATCTGCGGGCGTGTGGCCACGAGGTGGTCGCCACACGCGAGCCCGGCGGCACGCCGCGCGCCGAGGCGATGCGCCGCCTGCTGCTCGATCCTGACGGCGAGGAGCCCCTCGATCAGGATGCCGAACTGCTGCTGGTCTTCGCCGCCCGGGCCCAGCACCTGGCGCGGGTGATCCGCCCGGCGCTCGCGCGGGGCGCCTGGGTGGTCTGCGACCGCTTCACCGATGCCACCTATGCCTACCAGGGAGGCGGGCGCGGCATCGAGGCGGCGCGCATCGCCGAGCTCGAGGCCTTCGTCCAGCAGGGCCTCACGCCCGACCTGACGCTGCTGCTGGACATGCCCATGGCCGCGGCCCAACGGCGCCTCGAAGGTCGCCTGAAGGGGCAGGGCGGCGAGCGCGACCGCTTCGAGCGGGAGCGCGGCACCTTCTTCGAGGCGGTGCGCCAGGCCTACCTCGCCCGTGCCGAGGCAGCGCCGGAGCGCATGGTGGTGATCGATGCCGGGGCCGGCCTGGCGGCGGTCCAGGCCGAACTGCTGGCGCGGCTGGACGAGCGGCTGGAGGCCTGGTCATGAGCGAGGTCGAGGTCCCCCGTCCCTTGCCCTGGCTGCAGGCGCGCTGGCAGGAGCTGGTGCGCCTGGCCGATGCCGGGCGACTGCCCCATGCGCTGCTGATCTCCGGTGCCCATGGCCTCGGCAAGCACTCCCTGGCCGAGGCGCTGGTGGCACGCACCCTCTGTGCCTCGCCGGGCGAGCACGCCTGCGGTCGCTGCCATGCCTGTCACATGCTGGCCTCGGGTTACCATCCGGATCTTCTGCGCGTGGCCCCCGAGGAGGGCAAGCGGCAGATCCGCATCGGCCCGGTGCGCGAGGTCAATGCCTTCGTCGCCCAGACCGCCCAGCAGGGCGGCTATCGCGTGATCGTGATCGCGCCGGCCGAGGCCATGAACGTGGCGGCGTCCAATGCGCTGCTCAAGAGCCTGGAGGAGCCCGGCGGACGGACGCTGTTCGTGCTGCTCGCCGACATCCCCTCGCGGCTGTTGCCCACCATCCGCTCGCGCTGCCAGCACTGGAGCCTGGCGGTACCGGCCGAGGCCGACTGCCGGGACTGGCTGGCCGAGCGTCTGGGCGGCGAGGAGGAGGCCCGCTTCTGGTTCCGGGCCGCGGGGGGGCTGCCGTTGCGGGCGCTGGAGCTCGCCGAGCCGGAGTCCCGGGCGCTGCGCCAGCAGCTCCTGGAGACCTTCGAGGCGCTGGTCAGGGGCGCCGAGCCGGTGGCCGAGGCGGCCCGCCTGGAGCGCCAGTCCATCGACGCCATCCTGTGGTACGGTATTGCCTGGCTCGAGGACCTGATTCGCCTGGGGCTCTCGGGCGACACCAGCGAGCTGCGCAACCCCGACCTGCTGGTACTCTATCGCCAGGCGGTCAAGAATGCTCGGGTACGTGACTGGTTCCGCCTGCTGGACTATGCCCGCGAGCAGCGTCGCCTGCTGGCCGAGGGGGGCAACCCCAATCCCCAATTGGCCCTCGAGGCCTGGCTGGTCCGCTGGTCCACGCTGCTGCGCTCTTGACCTGTTGTGCCCTTGACTGAGGAGGCTCCATGGCCGCACAGAAAGCGCTCTCCCTGACGATCCAGGACGTCCCGACCCTGCTCTCGGCCTACATGCCGGTGCTGGAGCGCGGCGGCATCTTCGTGCCCACCCGCGAGCGCTACGAGCTGGGCCAGGAGGTCTTCCTGCTGCTCATGCTCCCCGGGGATGCCGAACGGGTCCCGGTCACCGGCCAGGTGGTCTGGGTCTCGCCCGAGGGGGTGGCCGGGCGCCGCGTCCCGGGCATCGGCATCCACTTCAGTGCCGAGGACCAGGCCGTGCGGGATCGCATCGAGACCCTGCTGGCCGGCCATCTCGACAAGGGTGCCCCGACCTATACGCTCTGAGCGCGCCGAGTCTCTACTGCCCATCCATTCACATCGGTTGTTTTCCGAATGTTTGTCGACTCCCACTGCCATCTCGACCGTCTCGACCCCGGGACCCACGGCGGCGATCTTGCCGCCGCCCTCGATGCCGCCCGCGCCCGGGACGTGCGCCAGTTCCTGGCCATCGCCGTGACTCTCGACGACCTGCCGGCCCTGGCCGAGCTCGCCCGGACCCATGATGACCTGGTGATCTCCGCCGGCATTCATCCGTTACACAGCGTCGCCGAGGAGCCGAGCGTCGTTGCCATCATGGAGGCGGCCGAACGCTTCGGCGCCGTGGCCATCGGCGAGTGTGGCCTGGACTACCACTACCTCGACAAGTCGCCCGAGAGGGTGCCCTCCCGGGAGGTGCAGCGAGAGCGGTTCCGCCGCCAGCTGATGGCTGCCACCGAGCTGGAGCTACCGGTAATCATCCATACCCGGGACGCCCGCGACGATACCCTGGCCCTGATCCGCGAACATACCGACCCGGCGGTCGGCGGCGTGTTGCACTGCTTCACCGAGGACCTGGATATGGCCCGAGAGGCGGTGCGACATGGCTTCTACATCTCGCTGTCCGGCATCGTCACTTTCCGCAACGCCGAATCGCTTCGCGAGCTGGCACGACGGCTGCCGCTGGACCGGCTGCTGATCGAGACCGACAGCCCCTACCTGGCCCCGGTACCGCATCGTGGCAAGCCCAACGAGCCGGCCTGGGTGGTCGAGGTCGCCGAGTGCATCGCCGGCGAGCGGGGCATCAGCGTCGCGGAGGTCGCCGCCCAGACCACCGCCAACTTCTACCGGCTGTTCCGCGCCGCGGCGCCCGAGGCGCCGGCAGACGTGCGCGAGGCGCTGCGCTCCGCCGGGCTGGTCTAGGCTATCGTCATCACCCTGTCGTCCGTGGCCCGGGGGAGGGCGCATCATGCAACTCGATCCGCTACTGGCCCAGATCGACCCCGAAGGCGAGATTCCGCCCGTGGATCGCTGGCATCCCGAACACCTCGGCGAGATGGACCTGACCATCGCCGCAGATGGGCGCTGGATCCATGAGGGCACGCCCATTGCCCGACCGCGGCTGGTGCGCCTGCTCTCGACCATCCTGCGCCGCGAACCCGATGGCGACTATGTGCTGGTGACGCCGGCCGAGCGGCAGCGTATCCGGGTCGAGGACCGCCCCTTCCTGGTGGTGGATGCCGAGCGAGACGGGGACGGCCGCTGGTGGCTGACCACCAACGTCGGCGACCGCCTGGCACTCGGCGAGTCCCACCGCCTGGTGCTCAGCGAGACGCCGGCCGGTGAGACGGTGCCGGAGGTCGCGGTGCGCTTCGGGCTCGCCGCGCGGCTGGGTCGCAACGTCTACTACCGTCTGGTGGAGCAGGCCGAGACACGGGAGCTCGGCGGGGGCATCCTCGAGTTGGGCCTGACCAGCCAGGGCAGCTGGCAGCCCCTGGGGCGGCTGGATACCGGCGCGTCGAGTGATGGCGAGACACCATGTCGCTGATCCGCCAGCTGACCCCCGAGCAGCGCGCCGTGGTCGCCCATGAGCGGGGGCACGCCCGGGTCGCGGCGGTGGCCGGTGCCGGCAAGACCACGACCATGGTCGCCCGGGTACTGCACCTGCTCGCGCAGGGTGTCTCCCCGGCGCGGATCCTGGTGCTGATGTTCAACCGCTCGGCCCGGGAAGACTTCCAGGCCCGCCTGGCCGCGATGGCGCCGGACGGCCGGCCGCTGCCCGACGTGCGCACCTTCCACTCTCTCGGCCACCGGCTGACCGCGAGCCTGACACGCTGGGGGGCGCTCGCGCCACGTCAGCTGCTCACTGCCGACTGGCAGCTCGAGCGGCTCCTGCGCCAGGCCACCCTGGCCGCGCTGGGCGAGGCGCCCGAGGCCCGCGAAACGGCCCTGGAGGCCGAACGTCTCGAGGCGCTGGCCTACTTCTGCGGGCTGGTGAAGGCCGAGATGGCCTCGCCTGCCGAGCTCCACCGCCAGCTCGACTTCGGCGAGGAGACCGGCCACTTCGTGGGCGCCTTCGAGCATGCCGAGCGGCTGCTGGCCGACCAGGGGCTGATGACCTTCGCCGACCTGCTCTACCGTCCGCTGCTGGCGCTGGAGGCGGATGCCGGTCTGCGCGGCCGTGTCCAGGGCTTTCTCGACCACGTGGTCATCGACGAGTACCAGGACATCAACACTGCCCAGCAGCGGCTGCTGGCGCTGCTCGCCGGCCGTGATGCCGAGGTCATGGCGGTAGGCGATGCCAACCAGTGCATCTACGAGTGGCGGGGCGCCCACCCCGACACCATGCTGGAGAACTTCACCGCCACCTTCGGGGCGGCCCGCGACTACCCGCTCTCGACCACCTTCCGCCATGGCCATGCGCTGGCCCTCGCTGCCAATCACGCCATCGCCGCCAACCGGCGGCGTCCCGACCAGCTCTGCCTGGCCGCGCCGGGCAATCCCGCCACCGGCCTGGCCGTGGGGCAGGGCAGCCAGGGGCTGCTGGCCGAGCTCGAGGGCTGGCGTCGCGAGGGCCGCGGGCTGGACGAGGCCTGCCTGCTGGTGCGCAGCTGGGCGCTGTCGGTGCCGCTGCAGCTGGCGCTGCTTCGCGAGGGCATCCCCTTTCGCCTGGCCCGGGAGGATCGCTTCGTCTTCCGCCTGCCGCTGGTCGAGGCCCTCGCCGGCTATCTGCGTCTTGCCATCGAGCCCCGCCGGCTCCAGGATCCGGGGCACCTGGCGATGCTGCTGGCCCAGCCCACCCCCTTCGTGGCCCGGGAGCGGATCCTTGCCCTGGCGAGCCGCTTGGCCGAGACCCAGCGCTGGCCGGAGCGTCACGATCCGCTGCTCGATGGGCTCAGGCCCCACCAGCGACGCACCCTCAAGAAGCGTTGGGCATTGCTCTGCGATCTGCCCCGTCGATCGGCCTGGCCGCCGGCGCGTCTGCTCGAGCACGTGGTGTCCGAGGTCGAGGCCGAGAAGGTGCTCAAGCGCGCCGCCGCCCGACGCGACAAGGGCGAGGAGGACGTGCGCCTGCTCGACGTGCTGGTCGAGCAGGCCGGCGAACTGGGCAACGACACCGAGGCCTTCATCGAGCTACTCTCCCGGCCGGTGGAGAACCGCGACGACGGGGTGCTGATCAGCACGGTGCATGGCGCCAAGGGCCTGGAGTGGCCGCTGGTGCTGGTGGCGGGGGTCAACGAGGAGGACTTTCCCCACTACACCCGCGACAACCCCCTGACGCCGGGGCGCCTGGAGGAGGAGCGGCGGCTCTTCTACGTGGCCATCACCCGGGCGCGGGAACGCCTGGTGCTGCTCCATGACGGCGGTGACCACCGCCCCAGCCGCTTCATCGCCGAGTCCGCCTGGGAGGATGGCCAGCGCGTCGCCCGCCGGCTCGACGGCACCCAGGCGGGGGAGGCCCAGGGCCCGCTGCCGGTGTCCGATCCCGACCTGGTGGGGCGCTACCTGGCCTCGCTGGGCCACTCGCTGCCGCTGGTGGCGGCGCGTCCGGCCGCGAAGGCGGAGGCGCCGTCAGCCTGTTTCCATGTCGGACAGGCCCTGCGCCATGCGGTGTTCGGCGAGGGCCGGATCAGCGTGGTGGAGGGTGACCCGGACAACCCGGTGATCGAGGTACGCTTCCACAACGCCGGCCGGCGCCGCCTGATCGCCCGCCGGGCGCCCATCGAACTGCTGGAGGGAGTCAACGCATGTCCACCCCCCTGATCACGGCCGCCGCGCTGGCCGACGCCCTCGAGGGCGCCAACCCGCCCCGGGTGCTGGACTGTCGTGCTCGCCTGGGCGAGCCCGATGCGGGCCGCCGGCTGTGGTGGGAGGCCCACCTGCCGGGCAGCCACCACCTCGACCTGGACCGTGACCTGGCCGGCCCGCCGGGGGAGGGCGGCCGGCACCCGCTGCCCACGCCAGCGGCCTTCACCGCGGTGGTCCAGCGCCTGGGGATCAGGCCGGAACAGCCGGTGGTGGTCTATGACGACATGGGCGGCCAGCTCGCGGCGGCACGGGCCTGGTGGATGCTCGCCTGCTGGGCGGGCCATCCCGACGTGCGGCTCCTCGACGGTGGCCTCAGGGCCTGGCTGGCGGCGGGGGGCGAGCTGCTCGAGGATGGCGACCCCGAGGCCATGCCCGCAGGCTCCTTCTGGCAGCCGGCCTTTCATGATGAGCGCCACGTCACGGCCGAGAAGCTGCTGACAGGGCCCGCGACCCCCATCGACGCCCGCGCCAGGGAGCGCTTTCGCGGTGAGGCAGAACCCATCGATCCGGTGGCGGGCCACATCCCGGGGGCCGTGTGCCGGCCCAGTGCCGACAACCTGACCGGTGACGGCCACTTCAAGTCCGCCGCGGCGCTGGCCAGCGAGCTGCCCGAGGGCGAGTCGCCGATTGCCTACTGCGGCTCCGGCGTCACCGCCTGCCACACCATCCTCGCCTATGCGGTGGCCGGCCGGCCCCTGCCCAGGCTCTATCCCGGCTCATGGAGCGAGTGGATTCGCGATCCCTCGCGGCCCATCGCCACCGGCGACTGAACCCTGGCTACGCCCGGAGCTGTAAGCCATAAGCTTGAAGCTGGAAGGAAAACCGCCCCCAGGCGTATGCATGGGGGCGGTTCTGTTTCTGCTGACTTGGAGTTTACATATTGGGGTAGTTGGGCCCGCCGCCGCCTTCCGGTGCCACCCAGGTGATGTTCTGGGCCGGGTCCTTGATGTCGCAGGTCTTGCAGTGCACGCAGTTCTGGAAGTTGATCTGGAAGCGTGGCTTGCCGTCGTCGTCCTCGACCACCTCGTAGACCCCCACCGGGCAGTAGCGCTGGGCCGGTTCGGCATATTCGGGCAGGTTGTCGCGGATCGGCAGCTCGGGGTCGGCCAGCTTCAGGTGGCAGGGCTGGTCTTCCTCGTGGTTGGTGTTCGACAGGAACACCGAGGAGGGCTTGTCGAAGGAGAGCTTGCCGTCCGGTTTCGGGTAGTCGATCTTCTCGCACTCACTGGCGGGCTTGAGCGTCGCATGGTCCGGCGTGGTGTCGTGGAGGCTGGGCAGCTTGCCGCCGAGCAGCTGGTCGGCGAAGTTGTAGGCGCCGCCCAGGAAGGTGCCGTACTTGTGGATCGCCGGGCCGAAGCTGGCACTCTCCTTGAGTTCGGCGTAGGCCCAGCTGGTCTCCCACTTCTCGGTGAAGCGCGTCAGCTCCTGGCCGCCCTCGTCGCCCTCCGCGAGGGCCTCGAAGACGCTCTCCGCGGCCACCAGGCCGGACTTCATGGCGGTGTGCAGGCCCTTGATCTTGGCGAAGTTGAGCGTGCCGGCGTCGCAGCCGATCAGCAGCCCCCCGGGGAAGGTCATCTTCGGCAGGCAATTCAACCCGCCCTTGGCGATGGCGCGAGCCCCATAGGCGACGCGCTTGCCGCCCTCGAGATGTGTCGCCAGCACCGGATGGTGCTTCATGCGCTGGAACTCGTCGAAGGGCGACAGCCAGGGGTTCTGGTAGGAGAGGTCCATGATCAGGCCGACCACCACCTGCTGGTTCTCGGCGTGGTAGAGGAACCAGCCGCCGTGGGTGTGCTTGTCCAGCGGCCAGCCGGAGCCGTGCAGCACCAGCCCGGGTTCATGCTGCTCGGCGGGAATGTCCCACAGCTCCTTCAAGCCGATGCCATAGTGCTGCGGGTCCTTGCCCTCATCGAGCCCGAAGCGCTCGATCAGCCGCTTGCCCAGATGGCCCCGCGCCCCCTCGGCGAACAGGGTGTACTTGGCGCGCAGCTCCATGCCCGGCATATGGCCATCCTTGGGCTGGCCGTCGGCGCCCACGCCCATGTCGCCGATCAGTATGCCGCGCACGGTACCGTCCTCGTCCTGGATCACCTCCTGGGCGGCGAAGCCGGGGAAGATCTCCACGCCCAGCGCCTCGGCCTGCTCGGCCAGCCAGCGGCATAGGTTGCCGGCACTGATCACGTAGCGTGTCATGTCCCCGCCGGTGTTGTGCATGGAGGGCGGCACCAGCGCATTGGGCAGCTTCTGGCCCTTTTCGGCGTCCTTGAGCAGGTAGACCTCGTCGCGGGTGGCCGGCGTGGTCAGCGGGGCGCCCCGCTCCTCCCAGTCGGGGAAGAGCTCGGCCAGGGCGCGGGGTTCGAAGACCGCCCCGGAAAGGATATGGGCGCCCACCTCGGAGCCCTTCTCCACCACGCACACCGTCAGCTCCTGCTCCGCCTCGTTGGCCTGCTGCATCAGGCGAGCCGCCGCCGAGAGGCCCGAGGGTCCGGCGCCGACGATGACCACATCGAAGTCCATGGAATCGCGTTCGAC